>NZ_JANQDF010000091.1:0-66989 GCF_029891675.1 Anabaenopsis tanganyikae CS-531 | reverse complement strand
TGATTAATAAAAAGGGGGATAAATTCACAGGGGTACCAGAGCAAGTATGGAACTTTTATATTGGTGGTTATCAAGTTTGTCAAAAATGGCTCAAAGACCGCAAAGGACGCACCCTAAATCATGAAGATATTCTACATTATCAGCGTGTAGTCGTGGCGCTGCAAGAAACCATTAAGTTAATGCAGTTAATTGATCAGACTATTCCTAGTTTCCCTGTGGTTTAGAACCCCACCCCCAGGGGGTTAAAGGGTCAAGGGGTGGGGTTACGATCATGGTTTTCAACCAAAGTAATATGATGTATCGTGGTTGGCTTTCCATTCAGGTTTATAACTAGCAAGCGATCGCATATACTGGACACGTTCAAAGGCGCTAGGATTGGGGCAATTTTGTTGACTCATACTCCCCTGCATTTGTTGTACTGACTCGTACTCGTGTTTTTCCATCCATTCGCGCATTTCCCGCTCGATCACACGAATCTGGTCAATTCCATGCTTAAGTAAAACTGAGCAAAGCATAGTAATTTTCGCCCCAGTCATCACCATTTTTAATACATCCTGTCCACTGTGAATACCGCTAGTGGCTGCCAAATCAGCATGAATGCGACCATGGAGGATAGCAATCCACCGCAGGGGTAACCGCAGGGATTGGGGTGTACTTAACAATACATTAGTTTCAACATCCAAGAGATTGAGATTAATATCCGCCTGGTAAAAGCGGTTGAATAAGACTAATGCATCAGCCCCAGCAGCATCCAAACGTTGAGCCATATTTGCCATACTAGTAAAATAAGGGCTGAGTTTCACTGCTACGGGGATAGTAACTACTGCTTTGACCGCATCGAGAATATTAATATAGGTCTGTTCAATTTCATTACTAGTGAGTTCCATATCAGTAGGAACATAGTAAATATTTAACTCTAGCGCGTCCGCTCCCGCTTGCTGAATTTGCTTGGCGTAGTTTGTCCATCCACCCAGGGATGAGCCATTGAGACTAGCAATAATGGGGATACTCACCCTTTCTTTAGCTTTGCGGATATGCTCTAAATAAGTTTCTGGTCCTACCCGGAAGTTAATGGAATCAGGTAAGTAGGTGAGAGCTTCCGAAAAACTTTCTGTACCTTGGGTGAGATGATGGTGGAGTTCATGACTTTCTAGGCGCAATTGTTCTTCAAATAATGAATGCATTACTACCGCAGCAGCACCTGCTGTTTCCATACGCTGGATATTATCAATGTCTTCCGACAGGGGCGATGCTGAGGGAACAAGAGGAGACTTCAATTTTATCCCCATATATGTTGTTGTTAAGTCCATACTCATTACTCCTGTTGTTAATGTTCTCAGGGGTAATTAACCACAGAGAAACGCGAATAATCTTGTATTCATTTCTGGGTATAATCTCTAGCAGCCAAATATCGATAGGTTTCCCAACGGGTTTTGACATCAGCTTGAGCTTCTTTGAGTAATTGCTGTGCTGCTTGGCTGTCCCCAAAAAACTTTGCGACCCTTTGCGTTTAAAACTGTAATGAAACCTGCGATCGCCTGTTAACTTCCGACCAATTGACCACACCCCACCAATTATTTAAATACTCACCGCGGCGGTTGCGATACCTCAAATAATAGGCGTGTTCCCAGACATCATTACCCATAATTGGGTATGCACCATTCATAATCGGGTTATCTTGATTAGGTGTAGTGACGATTTGCAATTCACCCGTTGAGTTACGCACTAACCAGACCCAACCACTACCAAAGCGATCGCTTCCAGCTTGGTTAAACTGTTGTTTAAACTGATCAAAACTGCCAAAAGTTTGGTTAATTTCTGCCGCAATTTCCCCTGTAGGTTCTCCACCACCTTCAGGGGTCATAATTTGCCAAAAAATTGTGTGATTCAGATGTCCACCACCATTATTGCGAACCTTGGTGCGGATATTTTCAGGAACACTATTTAAATCCCGCAGCAAAGCCTCAACGCTCTTTTTCTGTAAATCTGGCTGTTCCTTGAGAGCATCATTGAGATTATTCACATAACTAGCATGATGTCCGTCATGATGTAGTTTCATAGTTTCCGCATCAATAGCTTTTCCCAGTGCTGCATAATCATAGGGTAATGGTGGTAACTTTGCAGGTTCTGCGCTGAGTTCTCCATCAGGAGAAGCTACGGGGGGAAATATAGCAGCAATAGCGGTTTGTCCAGAAGATTGTGATGCAGCTATGGGTAATGCTTGATAAGAAAGTAGCACTATCCCCATCAGCATCGCTGTCACTAGCAAGACAATTTTTTTGACAAAAAATTTAGACATAAACATTCACACCACCATGATTTTTTGTATTCTGAAAAAGTGGACTTTTTTTAACTCCAGGTTCTGACAATAGCTAGGAGGATAGAATTAATAATCGCCAAGGCGATCGAGCCGACTAATGCACTCCAAAAACCCCATCTCAGAGTAAATCCTGGAACCAAAGCAGCAGCCAGAGCAAAAATAATTGCATTCAAGATGAAGAAAAACAACCCAAAACTCAGAAGAATAACAGGGAACGTAAAAAATGCTAGAATCGGTAGTAAAATTGCATTCAATATGCCGAAAACTGCTGCAGAAATTGCTGCTTTACCCAAACTATCGATTTCAATACCGATAGGTAGTCGAGCAATGATTAAAAAGCTAATTGTAGTTACTAACCAAGTTAGAATAAGGTCTAACATTTATGATTCCTCACTATATTTAATTAATGGTTAACATCAATCATATTTTTATCTTCCTATCTTCTCATTAATCTAGTTTGATTAACAGTAGTCTTTTGTTAAATTCTATCATAAAATTCACCTTTATTAAACCGATGTATTAATCTATTACTTTGGATATATAACTAAAAATTATAAACAAAACTATCGGCAGATATAGGGTAAATTTGATTCTGCTAAATATATAATTAAACCATAAACTAAAGTGAGGATTTTGCATCTTAATGTAAGTTAATAATATCAGCGCATTTTCAAGAACAGATTTTATCTAGACTATAAAAAATGAATATTACCGCATCAATCATACTCTGTAGCTTCTAGACTGTTTATTTCCCATCCATCTGCAAAAATTTTCTGGGAATTGTCAAACTGAACCAGCGGTAAATTTACCCTGACTTGTTAATTAGAGTTTTGGCAAAATTATCATAAATCAATCATTAACCGCCGATGAAAACCTAGGGTTATGCTGAAATTCAAGATTCATAGTGTATCAAAAATAACATATTGTAGATAGCTGAGGATAAAAAATATGTCTGTTGAAGTAATTACCCCGCAGAAAATGGGAGAAAATAGAAATATTTCTCAAGTAACTCAAAGTGAAGTTAAACAAGAGCAAATGCAACCAGATGGTATAAATATCCCAGATGTAGCTTTAAGTTTATCTCCCATAGCTTTGCTATTCAGTTGGGTGATGTTTTTCCTGATATTACAAAAAATCCGCACTGTTTTAGACAATAAGATGGTTTTTACCCTCAATGGTATACATAAGGTTCCGTGTAAAAACTGTCGGTTTTATTCAAATAACCATTATCTCAAATGTGCTGTAAAACCTTCTATTGTCATGACTGAAGAAGCAAAAGATTGCTCCGAATATTCACCCAAAAATGGCAAATTCTCACCAAATAGCCTCTTTAAATAATTTTATGCTTATTAAATGCTTAATTTTAATTTTTAGTCAATCCTTAGAGGTTGTTTTATAACTTTTCAACAGGTAATTTTCATCTTAGGGAACAGGGAACAGGGAACAGGGAACAGGGATTAGGGAACAGGGATTAGGGATTAGAGAACACACCCGAAGAAACAAAATCAAGTCCCATTCCCTTGTGAAGGGAATGGGGAGGGTGGGGGTAAAACAATATTTGATACACTAATCATACCTTTTAAAACATCCTCTTAAGTAAGCTCACCTAAATCTCGTTGTCGCTGTAACCAGTAAGCTAAATCATTGGCTGTAATGATACCTTTAAGTAAATCATTGTGAATCACCAGTACACGGCGAACCCCTGAATCTTGCATTTTTTGCAATACTTGAGACATCTGTTCTTCTGGACAAGCAGTAACACCGTTTTCCGTGGGTATCATTGTATCTTTGACAGTACAATATTGCCATTCTTCCCTGGGGATATCCTTCACCTGATTTAAAGTAATAATACCTACAGGATGTCCGCCTTGTGTAACTGGAAAAGAATGATAGCGACGACTGAGAAAATATCTATCTACTAACTCTTGAAGTTTCATGTCAGGACTAACAGTTTCTGGGTGAGGAGTCATAATTTCCTGGGCCCTTACCCCTTGTAAACTGGTGCGCAGCAAAAGTTCCTCATAGCTAGTTTCGGCGGCGTTGTACAAGAACCAACCGATGAGAATTAGCCACAGTCCCCCCAAAATCGCCCCAGCAAACATCTCTAAAACACCGAAGACAATTAACAGATAACTCAGCCATTTTCCCCCGTTAGAGGCGATTTTTGTGGCTTTTTTGAGATTACCCGTATACTTCCAAAGAAGAGAACGAAAAACGCGACCGCCATCTAAGGGGAAGCCCGGTAACATATTGAAGATAGCTAGAGCCAGATTAATTACCGCCAGGTAAGCAAAAACACCGGTAAAAACCACACTCAAACCCGTATTTGTTCCCACATACCAAATCAAACCAAAAACAGCAGCTAGCAGCAGACTGACAACCGGACCGACCCCAGCTATTTGGAACTCATCCCCTGGCGTTTCTGCATCCATACGAGTCCGGGAAACTCCACCAAAAATAAATAGGGTGATACCTTCTACGGGAATTCCCTTGGCTCTGGCCACGAAGGAGTGAGAAAGCTCATGTGCTAGCAGGGACGCGAAAAACAGCAGGGTTGCTACTATACCCATACCAAAATAGGTACTACTATCAAATCCGGGATAGTTGGTGGGGAATATCCCAGCACTTAAAGTCCACAGGACGAGAAAGAAAATTATCAACCAAGACAAATCAACTCGGATTTCAAATCCGAAAATAGAACCAAGACGAAAACCTTCCATAATAATTTCTAATTAAGAAAGTCCCATTTTCACCACCGCAACTATAGACAAAAGTAATTTATTTTGCTTCTGACAAATGATAGAGAGGTAAAATCTATCTTTTGACTGTTGCTATTGTGTGGGTAAAGCTTCTGGTTTGACTGTGATGTTCTGTCTACTCCCATCGCGGTTGATGGTGATCACCATGGTATTACCGATGTTGGTGGTTTCTACTTGTTGCTGTACTTGCTTGATATCTTGAATCCCTATATTATTGATACTTTCAATAATGTCACCGGGACGCAAACCAGCGCGAAAAGCAGGGGAGTTACCAACGACTCCCAGAATAATTACACCGCTATCCTGAGTAATTCTCATCCCCGCATCACTTTGATTGATTTTCTCACGTAACTCAGGGTTTAACTGAGCCATTTGAATACCGATGTAGGGGTGAGATACTTTTCCCGTGGCGATTAATTGTTCTGCAATGCGTTGAGCAGTGTTGATGGGAATGGCGAAACCTAACCCTTGGGCTCCCTGGATGATAGCGGTGTTCATCCCAATTACTTCTCCTTGAGCATTCAGCAGCGGACCGCCAGAGTTACCCGGATTAATGGCCGCGTCAGTTTGGATAAAGTCCACTCGTTCTGCAGGTACACCCAGAGCTGCTACAGAACGCTGTGTAGCGCTGATAATTCCTTGGGTGACTGTATTATCTAACCCTAAAGGATTACCAATGGCGATCGCCCATTCTCCTGGTATTAAATTATCCGAATTACCCAGCTTCACCGTCGGTAAATTCGTGGCTGCAATTTTGACAACAGCAACATCAGTTACTGAATCAGCCCCCACCACCTCCCCTTGAAAACGGCGGCCATCCTTCAATATAACTGTGACATTATCCGCATTTGCTACCACATGGGCATTAGTAAAAATTAGCCCATCCGCAGTAGTAATAAATCCTGAGCCGAGACCCTGTTGTACCTCTTCCCTAGTGGGTAATTCTCCCAGGAAAAACCTTTCTAAGATGGGGTCTGGGGATATTTCCACAGTGCGGGTAGAGTCAATGCGCACCACTGCAGGACCTACCTCTTGGACAACCCGAGAGATGTAATTTACATCATTAGTAACCGTGGATTGTACTAATGTATTTCCTGGGATTGGTGCTTGAGCATTCCTGACATCTCTAGTAGGGATACATCCAGTAACCAATAAAACTAAGCAAAAAACTGCTCGCTGGAGAAGTCCTTTCATTTATATGCTTGAGGACTGGGGAATGAATACCCAATCACCTCCTATTTTACTCAGGACCCAGAGCCTGGTTAATTAGACAGATCAAAATATAATCGAGATCATGCCTTGTGAAGAATCAACCATGCAAATCTTATCTTTGAGAAATAAATTTTTAGCTTGGAGCTTTGTAGTGTTTACATCCTTAATTGGGGGAGTTTTGACAGCTTGTTCCACAACCACATCCGAAAACCCCAACCCCAATACCACCGCAAGTGAAACCAGTAATCACCACAGTCAGATAGATCATGCTATGGATTTAGGTCCAGGGGATGCTAATTATGATTTACGCTTCATTGATGGCATGATTTTACACCATCAAGGAGCTATAGATATGGCTCAGGAAGCACAGGAAAAATCACAACGTCCTGAAATCAAACAGCTAGCAGAGGAAATCATTACCGCCCAAAAGCAAGAAATTGCTCAAATGCAGCAGTGGCGCACAGCTTGGTATCCTCAGGCCGGTGATCAACCCATGGCTTATCATGCTCAAATGGGTCACATGATGCAGATGACAGCAGCACAAAAGCAAGCCATGATGATGACCATGGACTTGGGTGTTGCTGATGATAAATTTGATTTGCGTTTTATCAATGGGATGATTCCCCACCACGAAGGTGCTGTAGTCATGGCCCAAGATGCTTTACAGAAGTCTCAGCGCCCAGAAATGCGGGAATTGTCCCAAGAAATTATCAAAGCCCAAGCAACAGAAATCAATCAAATGAAACAGTGGCGACAAGCTTGGTATAAATCGGATATGTAATACTCAGCCTCCGCGACCCTCTGCGTTCATCAAAACCAACATACTCAACTATCCCACCCGGGATAGTTTGGTGCACAGCCATAATTACCCTCGGTCTTACCTCAAGGGAATCGTGACAATAAAAGTAGTCCCCATCCCCACCTCACTCTTCACAGCAATTGAACCTGTGTGTAGTTGAATACATTTGCTCACAATGGATAACCCTAAACCCATCCCGTGAAGATTACCTACATTGGTGGCGCGGTGAAAACATTCAAACAATTTAACTTGGTCTGCTTCAGGAATACCAATACCTTGGTCTTGAACAGTAAAACTTACATTTGACTTGCTAATCTTGAGGTTAAACTCTACCGTAGTTCTATCAGGTGAATATTTGATGGCATTAGCCAGCAAATTGATTAAAATTCGCCTGAGTAGTTTTTTATCTAAATTCCCAATTACGCCAGATTCAGCAGTAGTAGCAAAGACAATATTATGATGTGGCGCACTTAATTGCATCTCTTCCCCTAATTCCTGACAAAAACTAATTAAATCTAAAGGAGCAGGTTTAAATTCTAACTGGCTATTTTCCCCTTGATTAATTAATAAAATATTATCTAATATTTCTGTTGTATATTTCACATAATTTAGAATAAAATCTAAATGTTTTTTCTTTCTCTCCTCGTCGAGTTGATCACCAAAATCTTTTAAAATCCCAGCAGAAGAAGCAATTACAGATAAAGGGGTGCGAAACTCATGGGAACTCATAGCTATAAAACGCGACTTCAATTCACTCAGTTCTCTTTCTCGCTCTAAGGTTTTCTTGATAGCAGGAACCACTAAGGGTAATTCTTCTGAATCTATGGACTCTATAAAAGATTGGGAATTTTCATAGACAGATTCACAGGAACTCACTGTTACTAAACCCACAACCTCATTCTGTTCATCAACAATAGCTAGATTGTCAGTTTTGTATTGATGTAACAAATTCAGAGCTATAAAAATATTTGTAAATTGTGATTTTTCTAGAGTCACCGGATGCTGATTCATCACCTCAGTTAGGGTTGCTTGCTCCAGATTCACCCCCATGGCTATACATCTAATCAGATCCTTGTGCGTGAATATCCCAACTAATTTTTGATTTTCCACTACCAGCACACAAGTGGGGTTTTCTCTATCATTCACCAATGATGAGGTGAGATTATAGGTGTCACAAACCTGAAACATTAACTTAACGGCTGCAATTACCGATGTTTCAGCACTCAGGATCAAGGGACAAGGTACTATCGCTTTGTGAATATCCGAAACACCAAAAAATTTTGTTGACATACTTCTTAATCATCTTCCAGGATTGTATTGCTTTGATTAATAACTCCCGACAGAGTTCAAAAATTATACTAACATTAGCTTCTGTAATAAATTTCATTTTTCCGACAACAATATCAAAATAATTACTAAAATAGTCTGGTTTGGCAATCCCAGTAATTCCTGATTATTATGTTCAGTGTTACACCTGAGGAGACCTGAGCCGTAAAGCCCCCGTGTTTCTCCGGGGGGGATATCAGTTAACAACCGAATTTATTCGGTCACAAAATGCTAGAATATTTATCATTGCTCAGGACAAGGGTTTGAGTCTCAGTGGTGTGGACTAGATAACCAAGCTATTTTCAACAGTAAAACTACTTGTTGCTGTACGGTTAAGTCAAACTGGAGTAAAGCAAAACCAGCAACTTATGCAATAGTTGCTCTCCCGACAACAGAATTAATTCAGGGCTACTAGAAAATGAATAGTATTGCTTGTTGAAGATCAAAACAAGATTTTATTTTCATAGGTGCAAATGTATAATATGTTAAAATACTCAAGGTATTTTCACCCTCTATTATGGGTTTTGGTTTTACTGATAACATGGGTGCAAACTGACAAGCCAGCCCTAGCCCTATCGCCATCTCTTAACTCTACTAAATCAGTACTATTACGCAATAAAATAACAGAATGCGTACACAGTAATATTACATATATTACCCCAAAAACTAGCCTAAAGTTAACCATTTCAGATGTAGGAAAAACCCCGGAAAGATTTATTTATCCTCAGTTAGGTATTTTACAACGGCTCTATGTGTTATTAGGTTTCAGTGGTAGAAAAGCCTTTGACCTTTTACCTGGATATCAATTGATTCAAGAGTTGTTTTACTTTGTCTTCTTAGCTTTAGTATTCCTTTTAACACTAGCTTTATGGGAACATCTAAATTCCCAGAAAAATCAGCGCCACCTTGAATCAGAACAGGGACAACTGGCTATGATAGTTAAAAACAGTTCTGAATTTATTGGTATAATTAATCTGGATTACCAACTAGTATTTCTCAATCATGCTGGTAAGAACATCATCGGTTTTCATGGTCAAAATTCTTTAAAAAAAGAAAATTTCTGGGATTATATTCATCCAGATGACCGCTATTTATTTGAATCCAAGATTTTGCCCACTGTCCTCAAAATAGGTGAGTGGGAAGGAGAAATCAGGCTGCGCCACTTACAAACAGGAGCAGTGATTTATACCTATGCTTATTTTTTCTTAATCCCAGATGAAAAAACCAGACAATCAACTGCTGTAGCATCTGTAATCAGGGATATCACCCCACTCAAGCAAGCCCAAAAGAATATTATTCAAACTTTAGCCAAGGAAAAAGCCATTAGCGAAATGCGATCGCATTTGATCACCATGGCAGCCCATGAAATTCGTACACCTCTAGCCATTATATCCTCATCTACAGGGATTTTGCAAGATTTTGGCGATCGCCTAAATACAGAAAAAACACAAGCACACCTCCAGACCATCCAACAAACCGTTCAGCGGGTGACTCAACTGCTCGATGACTTAATGCTGATTAACCGCGCTGAAGCTCAAAAGATGGAATTTCAACCAGAACCAGCGGATATCATCGCTTTTTGTCGTCGTCTCACAGAAGAAATACAAACCACCACCAGCAAACATAAAATAGATTTCTGTTGTAGTGTAGACCAGCAAATGTCAGACGGTTCTTTGATGGTTGAGTTTGACGAGAAACTGTTACGACACATTCTCAGCAATCTGCTGACCAATGCGATTAAATACTGTCCTGAGCACAATTTAGTTAAATTGAGTTTAACCCAAGAAAATCAGCAACTGATATTTAAAATCAGTGATAGAGGGATTGGTATCCCTGATGCAGATCAAGCTAAGTTATTTACATCTTTTCATCGCGGGTCTAACGTCGGTAAAATTGCTGGTACAGGTTTGGGTTTGTCCATAGTTAAGAAATGTGTAGACTTGCACAAAGGCACAATTTCCCTAGATAGTCAAGTAGGCAAGGGGACAACATTTACCGTCAGTATCCCTGTTTTTTCAGGTCAACTTAAAAATTGCGCCTGAAATAACTGAGCTGTTTAACCTCCACCTCACCAGATTTAACCACCGCATCCCAATGGGTAACCTCACCGTGTCGCCAAAACTGCAAATCTACACGGGAGTTACCAATTTCCACCTGCTGAAGTTCAATTTCTGGTAACCATGGTGGCAAATGTGGGTCAACATAAAGCAACTGATGGGGAGCATCAGCTTGTAAACCCAGTATAGCTTGGATGAGATGAAAAACCGATGCAGCAGCCCAGCCTTGAGGTACATTAGCCTCAATGTAAGGAACTGGAAAAGCTCCTGGTTGACGCTGAGTACCAGCAAATAGTTCTGGGAGGCGATAGCTAGCAAAATACTTGGACGCATCAAAGATACCGTGAGCAATTTGGGCGACCTCCTTAGTAAAACCATAGCGCTTAAACCCCATAGCGATGATGCCATTATCATGAGGCCAAATTGAACCTAAATGATAGGAATAAGGATTATAAGCTGCATTTTTCGTACTTAAAGTGCGAATACCCCAACCACTCCACATATCTGGTTGCATCAACCGCTTCACCACACGGGCCGCACGTTCAGGACTGGCGATACCACTCCATAAACAGTGACCAGCATTGGAAGTGAGCGATCGCACAGGTTGCTTATCTGGGTCTAGAGCAAAAACATAACAGTCTAAATCTTCACTCCAGAAATGCTCCTCAAAGCGTACCTGTAATTGACTAGCTTTAGTGCGTAATTCGTGAGCAAAACTTCCTTCACCCAGGACATCAAACACCTCCGCCATCCGCATCCAAGCATCAAACACATAACCTTGTAACTCACATAATGCTTTTGGTGCCTTTACCTGGCTTCCATCGGGATAAACCACCGCTTGAGCAGAATCTTTCCAACCTTGATTTTCAATTCCCCCGGGTGATTGCATTTGGTACTCTTGAAACCCATCACCATCTAAGTCCCCATAATTATCAATCCACTCCAGACAACGCAGCACTATATCCCGGTTATTCTGCAATAATGAATTATCTCCCAACCACTTCCAGGTTTCATGTAAAGTAATCAGAAATAAAGATGTAGCATCAGCAGTACCGTAATAGGGTGTATGGGGGATTTTAGCAAAATATGCTAATTCACCTTGGCGGATTTCATGGAGAATTTTACCTGGTTGAGCATCCCGCCATTCATCTAACTCAGTAGCTTGTAACTCCCCCAATTTTTGCAGCGTTCCCCGAGCAAAACCGGGATGAACAATCATATTTTGCAAACTGATAATCAAGCTGTCACGGCCAAACAGCGCCACAAACTTAGGTACACCTGCTGCTGGTAGCCAAATATCAGGGCCAGAATCGTAATCATATAATCGTAGTGAACCTAAATCTTCAATTGACTGGCGATACAATCGCACTACATCCTCATTCCCGCAGACAATAGCAGTTACTGAGTCCCGCCATTGACAGTGCAGCCTTTCAATTTCTGTATTTATGCTCTTGGATTCTACCATCTCTTGATAACAGAAATCAACCGCTTCACGCACCCGCTCATGATCAATCAGATTATATTTACAGCAAGTGTGCCAAGTCTGACTCGGTTCTAGTGATATCTCAAAGGTAATGCGACCGTTTGCATAGTAAGGTCGGGAGGTAAAGTTACAAGGTTTGTATATCAAACAACGGGAAAATGAGCCATTTGTATATCTGGTTTCTAGTTGATGTTCTTTTTCACACCATTTAGTTTCAATATGTCCCCGACGCACATATTCCTGTGATTCTACCTCGAAAATATCGGCAAAGTCTGAAGCTAAGGCAATTTCTAGATTAAATGTCACAGGGTGGCATGCATTATTAGTAATATCCAGATCCTCATGAATTCCTTCTTCTACCGTGCGGCTAATAATTAAGGATAAATCACCCTGGGTAACTTTTCCCTGTCTGCAAGTAAATTCAGGATTAATCAGATAAACCCGCGCTGCATAATATGTTGTGGTGGCCGAAGTTAGGCGAATCCAGGGATGACCATCAATGTAACAGCTATAGTTACTTAAAAACCTCGTGTCGTCTGCAAAAATTCCCAGATGACTATGGGGGTTGATTTCTCCACCCAGGTCAGTGGACATGAAGGTACTACCATGATTAATCATCAGAATTGGTGGACCAACAGTTACTCGCATAATTTATTTACTCCTTAATTAGTACCTTGAACGGCTGGGATGACCTGTTTACCAAATACTTCGATGAAATTCCGCTGTTGACGGTTAACGTTGTGGAGATAAATTTCACTAAAACCCAGTTCAATATCTTTGCGCAACCATTCAATGTGTTGTTGTGGGTCTGCTGATATGCGGATGTATTTATACATATCTTCTGGTTTGACAAACTCCGCCATGTCCTCAAATTGCTGGGGATGACGCAAGTCTGCTGATACAGGACTTGAGAAAATATTAGTCCGCCATTGCTCAAAAGCTCCCTCTAAAGCTGTGCTTTCCTCCTGTGCGTAAGAAAGCTGTACTTTGAGATACATGGGCTTACCTTCCCCACCACCCCGGCGGAATGCTTCTACCACTTGCTGTAACATTTGCTCAGGGTGAGAAATAGTGATCAGTCCATCTACCCAACTTCCTAACCATTCCGCAGTTGCTGGGGTGATGGCCGCACCAATAATCAATGGTGGTGTTGCTGGTCTAGTATAAAGTTTGGCCTGTTCTACATTTACTAAACCGTAGTGGGTGATGGTTTCCCCACTCCATAGGGCGCGGATCACCTGCGCGCACTCTTTCAAACGCATATTACGGACGGTTTTCGCCGGCCAAAAGTCCCCTGTAATCTGTTCGTTTAATGCTTGTCCGCTCCCTAATCCTAACCAGAAACGTTGGGGAAACATTTCACTCAGGGTCGCCGCTGCTTGAGCAATAATCGCCGGGTGATAGCGCTGTCCGGGTGCGCAAACTACACCAAAATTTAAGGGTGTAACCTGCATTGCTGCACCTAACCAAGACCAAGCATAACCGCTTTCTCCTTGGCGATCGCTCCACGGATGAAAGTGATCTGAACAAGACACACCACTGAATCCAGCTTGATGAGCGACTTTTACATATTCTAAAAGAGCGCTCGGTTTAAACTGCTCATGAGAGGCGTGATAGCCAAAAAATGCCATAGCCTTAACTCCAGTTTTATTACTCAAGTCTTCAGACAAATAAATTAATTTCAGGAAAATTATTACCTAGGAAATTTTATTTTATCTAT
Organism: Anabaenopsis tanganyikae CS-531; assembly: GCF_029891675.1. Classification (NCBI taxonomy): domain Bacteria; kingdom Bacillati; phylum Cyanobacteriota; class Cyanophyceae; order Nostocales; family Nodulariaceae; genus Anabaenopsis; species Anabaenopsis tanganyikae. Next base: position 53,313 of record NZ_JANQDF010000091.1, on the reverse strand, counting down.
GGAATTCATTGACTCATCAAAAGCAAAAAGACAAAAACTCTTGAACTACAAAATTAGCCTAGACTATTTACAACAAATGTTGCATATTGTCAATCATCCAATCATTAAAGACCTTTTTAATAGACAAAATTACCCAGATAGATGTACCCTAATAAAGGCTAATTCTTCAGAATTAGCCCAGATTATTTAACTACTAAAAGTGTGAATTATGGGAAAATTTCAACGCCAAAAAATCTATCTATTAGTCTATATTTTGATCAAAATATGAACCCTGAGAAAGGTGCTGACATTTCTCCTAGTTCTTAATTCCTATTCAAGGGCGCAAGAATAGCTGAGTTATATAGTAGGTGTTGTTAACTCGCCAAACTCCTACCCCAGTTTCTGTAAAAACCGGACGGAGAATATTCTCACGATGTCCGGGACTTTGCATCCAACCATCAACAGCTACTTCTGCAGGTTCGGGAATATTCGTAGTTTGGAAAATATTTTCACCCACCACCGAGTAGATGATACCACCAGCTTTAACTCTATCTTCTAGGGTGCTACCATCAATACCGGTATGACTGAAAAAGTTATTTTCTGCCATTTGTTGGCTGTAATTACGAGCCACCTGTGCTAGTTTTTCATTATGCTCTAAAGGCGGGAGTTGTTGATCTTCACGCCTCTGATTAATGAGTTGTGTAACTAAAATCTCTATTTGGTCATTTGTATCAGACTGGGCTACTTGTGGTAACTGTGGTAAATTAGCTGATGGCATCTCCACCTCAGGTAACGGTGGTAAATACTCAATTACCTGTTTACACCCAGTTAAAAGCAGCGTCATTGCTGTTCCTATAACCCAGAAAACCTGAAATAATTGATTTTTCATCAGCAGTCCGATTTGATTGGTCAGTAGCGGCAATTTATGCGGTAGAGATCACGGATTATGGAAAATATGAAAATAGGCCAATTACTGGGATTTTTGGTACTGGTGATCTCACTTTATATACTCTGGGAAATTCGCCAGTTATTGTTACTTTTATTTACAGCCATTGTCCTAGCAACAGCCATTAGCCAACTAGTGCGGCGCTTTCAAAGGTCGGGGATGCAGCGCATTTGGGCTGTATGGCTGAGTATAGTGATTGTCTTCGCTTTATTGGTTGGTTTTTTCCTGGTCATTGTGCCACCTTTTATCTCCCAGTTTCAGGAATTAGTACAGTTATTTCCTAGTGGAATAGCTCGCATTCAACAGATGAGCAATTGGTTAGAAGGTACAATCATTGGCCCCTATGTGACGAGATTACCAGATATTAATAATTTAATTCAACAACTACAGCCATTAACTGAAAATCTGATCAGACAAGCGATCGCGTTTTTCTCTACTGGAGTGACTGCCGTCTTACAATTTCTACTAGTCATAGTTCTAACTTTGATGCTGTTAGCTAATCCTCAACCCTATCGTAACATATTTGTACGCTGTTTTCCGTCATTTTACCGCCATCGCGTCCAACAAATTTTGACCTTATGCGGTGAAGGCTTGGGAAACTGGACAATTGGCGCTTTAATTGAAATGGTATTTATTGCCTTTTTAAGCGGGTTAGGACTGCTAATTTTACAAGTACCCTTAGCACTGGCTCATGCGGTACTTGCTGGGTTACTCAATTTTATTCCCAATATTGGACCGACTTTAAGCGTAATTTTACCCATGACTATCGCCTTTCTTGATACACCCTGGAAGGCGATCGCTGTTTTAATTCTATACGTGGTTATTCAGAACATAGAAAGCTATTGGTTAACACCCACAGTCATGGCCAAACAGGTAGCGCTCTTACCTGCTTTTACCCTCACAGCACAAATCTTTTTCGCCAGCTTCTTCGGTGCTTTGGGATTAATCATGGCGCTACCCTTGGCGGTAGTTGCGAAAACCTGGATAGAAGAACTGGTATTTAAGGATATTTTAGATAAGTGGCAAAAAACCAGTGGATAAATATATAACCTTTTCTTAGCCCTTACCATTTTCCCAGACATCTGTCAGCATCGGGGCTAGTTCCGTATTTAACCGACCAGCGCGGACAAACTCCGCATAAGTATCAGCCTCAATAGCCAAGAGTTCATCCCGGAACTGTTCAGTAATAAAACTACCAAGATGAGGATACTCCAGCTGTAACTGGTCAATTTTACCTTGTAGATTTTTCATCTCACCTTGAATTAGCGTCTCCTGGTAACGGTAAAACTCAGGGTTAATACCCGGACGGTGGTCTTTTTCCAGGCGTTGCAAAACCCTTTCTAAAGCTACATAACGAGTAGCGAGTTCTGAATATTGCTCACGTAGAGGCGCATCACCCAACAGATTTAACTTTTGCAGCAAAGGTTTAATGGTCAACCCTTGAACCAGTAGAGTAAATAAAACCACTCCAAACACCGTCGCAATAATTTTTTCTCGCTCCGGTAGTCCTATCGGTACACTTAAAGCTAAAGCAATAGCAACAGAACCACGTACCCCACCCCACCATAAAACCGTTTGTTCAGGTAAGGGGATTTGATATTGAGTAATTACAGCACTCAAATTGCTGAGAAGATAAATACTAATAGCCCGCATTAAAATCATAGTTGCGATTGTAATGGCGATGATTTGCAGGTTTTCCCCCAAAATACTAAAGCGAATTTGGTCGCCAATCAACAAGAAAACTATAGAATTCACAAAAAATGCTAAAAAAGCCCAAAATTCCGAAACAATAACCCTAGTGCGGGGGTTCATACCTATACGAGAGCCAAAGTTACCTAAAATTAACCCTGTGGTCACAACTCCAATCACACCGGAACCGCCTAACTCCTCCACAATCAGGTAAGTACCGTAAGCAGAAACCAGAGTTAAAGACTGTTCCACCATGGGTAAATCAAAGCGTTGGGTAAGATAAGAAATAGCAAAGCCAATTAATCCCCCCACTGCTACGCCAGTCCCAATTACTACCCCCAGCTGTAATAAAATCGGCTGGATACCCAATTGAGCATTTCCCAAGGACAGGGCCAGCAAAAAACCAAAGGCTACCACCGCCATGCCATCATTAAATAGGCTTTCCCCTTCCATCATCGTGGTGAGACTTTTACCCACCCCCAACTCCCGGAATAAAGCGGTTACAGAAACCGGGTCAGTGGCGGATAAACTAGCGCCAATCAGTAAGGCTGTGGTTAGGGATATCCCCCCCAGTTGATTTAGTCCCACTGCTACACCTGCAATGGAGATTACCACCCCTAAAACTGCATATAGGCAAATTGTCACCAAATTCCGCTTTAACTCCGGCCAGCGCAAATTCCACGCGGCTTCAAATAATAGGGGCGGTAGAAAAATGAATAAAATTAACTCAGGGGAAAGGGTGACTAGACGGACATCCACAAAGGCTAACCCTAAGCCGACAATCACCAGGAGTAAAGTATATGGTATATGACGAAACCAACCAACTACCTGTGGTAAGGTGGCTACTCCCAAAGATACGGAAAGCACTAACAGAAACTGTTTGAGGTTGGTTGTGATGATTTCTTCACCAATTGCTGTTTCTATGAGCATAAGTGGGAATTAGTAGTATTTTATATAGCAATCCTAAACGATTCATGAACAATTTCTGTTCCCTGTTCCCTGTTCGGTGTGTTCCCTTTCCTCACTGATAATTTCTCAAGTCAAATAGGATGACTATATTGAGCGAGCAAGGTCAAAATACCAGTGAATGTTACGGAATTAGTCAAAGTTTCAATTATTCTTCTGTTGGTGGCTACCTGAAAGTGTCCTATGTCACCGGTTTACGGAATTGTTACCCCGTCGCATTGCTTTAAATGATTGTCTCATATTAAATTTATGTTTACCAATTTTTGTGTTTTAAGTCGCAATTAATACTCATATTAGCCGCCTACGTAGTTATGGCGGAAAAAGCTGCGCTGAAGCAATTTTACGCGATCGCTGCAACAGGTAATTTCTCTGGGGTATTTAGACTGGATAAATTGCCAAAGTCCCGAGCATCTGAGTATGATTTTAATCACTCAGCGCCCAGGACTATCAACTTTGCAGCGACTTCCCCAACTAGGGGTCATCTATTATACTGGATATCTGGAAAAATCGGCGAATTATTTTTTGGGCGAAATCAGCATCATCATATTTCTACCTTCTTTTTTCGGTGCTTGCTGTAGTTCACCCAGTGGCTCTAAATCTTTGGCCATGCGCTTAAGCAAATCTTCTGCTAAATCACTGTGTTGAATTTCTCGACCCCGGAACATTACAGTCGCTTTTACTTTATCTCCATCTTTGAGAAAGCGCTCTGCTTGCTTCACACGTACATTATAGTCGTGTTCTTCAATTTTATAGCGCATCTTTACTTCTTTAACATCTGCTGTGTGCTGTTTTTTCCGGGCTTCCCGTGCCTTCTTCTCCTGCTCAAACTTGTACTTCCCATAATCCATGATTCGACAAACCGGTGGGTCAGCCTTATCACTGATCAATACTAAATCTAGCTCTTTTTCTTCAGCCAGTTTTAGTGCTTCTTGTGGAGGCATAATTCCTAATTGGGCGCCATCAGTGTCAATGACTCGAATCTTGGGGAACCGGATGCGTTCATTGATTTGGGGTAGATCGCGAGTTCGTTTTTTCTCAATCACAGGCATTATGATTATGGAAGCTCTTTTGTAGTTAAGATGTGGTTTGGTCTTGGTTTACTTGGTTTGGTTTGCTCTGCCTTAGCAGCACAATTGCTCAATTTAATTCAGAAATTGAATCTGAGTCTGTTTTTCTAGGATAACTAATTCATCAATTGATCGTCATCATCCTTATCTATTTTACCCATTTTGGGATACTTTCTAGAGCGATCGCTTTATGTCAATATATTAACCCCAGTCTTAAGATAATATTACATTTTTTTGTACCAATATGCACACCTATGTTTTTGTAGGTGTGGATATCTTCACCCCCCCCGAACAGGCATCTTGTGGTAGGCTTATGCTTAATAGTCTAAGATTTAACACGCCCATTCTCCGGGCGGAAAATTTAATCGTAACGAGTAACTCATGAACATATCATCTTCTCTATTTGGCTCCCTATTCTCCGGAGTAGAAGAATTAATCGAAGCAACAGTTGATACTGCATCCGACCAAGTCAAGGTTAGCCAAGATGTTAAGGTCTCCAGCGTCTTAGGACAATTGACCGATACCAGCTTGATATCTTCTATTTTAAACCTAGATGTGGACGCGATCGCCTCCCTGAAAAAACAGACTGGCAATCAAGACAATCCATAGAACTCTATAAAATATACATTACCAATCCCGGTGTATTCGCAACACCGGGATTGTGTTGTTTCACGAAGAATTATACTGGCGATCGCCTCTGGCTTTTGGCGGCTTGTCAAATGCACCTAGTCTGGTGCTATAGATGGGTAAGATTGTTCTTTTTATGGGTAATTAGTGATTCAGTTTTTTTTTAAACGCAAAGGGGCGCAAAGGGAAGCGCAAAGGGGCGCAAAGATAAAAATAAGTTTATGTCTGCGTTGGGTTGGGATTTATGTCTGCGTTGGTTGGCTTTTTTTCTCTCCCCCGGTTGGAGCGTCTCCTAGTCAACTGGAACTTACTCCTTTAAGTCTGGAGTTGTTACAAGAACGATTGCGAACACCGGTCATCCGTGAGGGGAGTCTGACTGTGGATTTACGGCAGATGGTGATTGATTTGCGACCGGAAAATGGCAGGTTTCGGGATGATTTTTACCAGTTGCTGCGCAAGGAGTTACAAAGGTCGGGGACTAAGCCTTTGGGTTTGGATTTGAGTGGTTCTCTAATTCAGGGGAGTTTTTTGGGTAGGGATTTGGGTTTGAGAACTCCTCTTTATGCTGCGCCTGTTTATGCTCCTATTTTGACCCGTGGTGAACAGGAACAATTGCAAAGTTTACGCTCTGTTTGTTTGCAGTCTTTGGGAATAGCTTTACCTAGTTCTCCTGACTGTCGCGCACTTTTGGGAGGTGGCGGAACTGCTAGTGAAATCAATATTTTTCGTGGTTCTTTAAATCTGGTGGGAACCCGTTTTAATGGGGAGGTGCAATTCTCTCATACTTTCTTTTTTCAGCCGGTGAATGCTCAGAATGCTATTTTTATCCAGTCTAGTAACTGGGAAGAAACTAGATTTAGCCGCTCTGTGGGGTTCAGTGGTGCTAGTTTTCGCCAAGGAATTAATTTTAAAGGTAGTGCGTTTTTTGAGCAGGTGAATTTTCAAAGGGCGCAATTCCAGGATCGGGCTGATTTCCAAAATAGCACTTTCTCGGAGTCTACTAAGTTCAATGACGCTAGTTTTAAGCAGTCAGCTAAGTTTAGTCGCTCTCAATGGTTGGGAAATGTTGATTTTTCCGGTGTGCGTTTTGCTGGTACTGTACACTTTGGTCAGGCTGATTTTCATCAGTATGTTTTTTTTACGGAAACTATTTTTGAGCAAGCTGTAATTTTTCGCGCAGCTATTTTTAATCATGCTGTGAATTTACGTGGTGCTAGTATTTTGAATCAGGCGGATTTTAGTGATGCGCGGTTTGCTCAGGAGGCTTTTTTAAATGTCCCTGGTCTGACTTTTAATTCTAATCAAGGTAAAATTTTAGGGAATCCTGGGGAAATTGGCCAAAGGTTCCGGGTTCCTAGTTCCCTGGGTAATCAGAATGTTTTGCGCAATTTGGGCCAGAATTTCCGTCAGCAGCAGCAAATCGCTGACGCTAATCAGTTGGAGTATACAAAACAAAAACTACGTTTGCGGGAGTTAACCCATCGGTTGGTTGATAGGAATATTAATACTGCTAGTCGCCAAAGTTTGCTTGATTTGGGTTTTAGTGCAACTCAGGCAGAGGCGATCGCCCGTCGTCGTATAATTCAACCATTCCGTAATCGTGGTGATCTGTTAAGTTTAGCAGATATCGATTTAGATACTTATCACCTTAGCGATCGCTTGGTGATTGCTCAACCCCTTTCCCCCGGTGCGTGGTTCCTACAAGCAGTCAGATGGTCGGCTTTGAGTCTATTACTGCTCCTGAGTGGCTATGGTACCAGTTTTTGGTTAGTCTTTGGTGTCGGCGGTGTGGCGATCGCTTTTTTTGGCTGGTTATTCTGGCTCATAGACCGCTGTCGTCGCTTACATCCTGTCCCCATTATTCCCACCTATTACGAAACCATCTCTATATGTGCTGGTTTTAGCTTGTTAACACTGTTGAGTTTATTAGCTATTTTCCGCAATGCTGAATACCCTTGGCTAACTCTAGGTTGTCTGGTAATTATTATTGTCCCTCTACCAGTAGCTTTAATTTTCCGCCTTTACCAACAAGGTCGTTATCACGATTTAATGGATGTTTCCTATTTTACAGAAGATGGTACTTTTCGCCAGTTACGATTATTAATTGGTCGATTACCTGTTATACCCAGAAATCAGACATTCCGCGAAAGATATATGCATTTATTATGGAATCGTCGGTGGAACTGGCTAAATTACTATGACTTTAGTTTGAATAACTTAGTTAGGTTAGGTTTTAACGATATTCGCCTGCGGGATGAACATTTACCAGGTATTATCGCCACCCTGGCTTGGTATCAGTGGAGTTTGGGCTTACTATATCTTACCCTGGTTTTATGGACTCTTTCCCGCACTATTCCCGGATTAAACTTACTCATTTATTTGAAGTAATAGCTCTAATTAAAAACTCTAATTAAAAAAATTAATCAGATGTGGAATTTTTTTTAACCGTATTCGCCCTTAGGCTTTCCCTCCAGGTAGAGGCGCGAAGGTAAAATGGGGCTTTGCGGAATCATAATATAAAATGCCAAAATGACCTTCTTTTTTCTTTGCACCTTTGCGCCTGACTAGCAGCCAAAGTCTGCCTTGGGGGGCGAAAATAATTTATACTTTCACTCAGTACCGCCTAAGATTGTAGTTATATCTGCGTTATGATTCTTGATGCTAGGGGCGAATATTATATAGCAATCCTAAATGATTCATGAACAATTTCTGTTCCCTGTTCCCTGTTCCCTGTTCCCTTTCCTCACTGATAATTTCTCAAATCAAATAGGATGACTATAGATATAACTTTTCAATGAAAGTTATCTTGATATCTATCTAAATGATTATCTACAGAAACTAATAATTACTTCTATCTTTTCTATAGTTACACATTTAAATTAATAAAAATAAGTCAACTCAGATTACTAGTCTTTATTAATTTTTTATAGTATTATTGTAATTAAATCAGTACCTATTGAAAAAGGTAAAAACATGGTTATTAATGACTTAGATTATTGTGAAACAACAGAAGACAGCATTATTGGTGGGTTAGATGCTATTACAGATATTCAAACATATGTCGCCCCGGGATATGCGGAAATAACCACAGCAGCTTCCGCAGTTGGAGATGAGTCCAACACTTTTACCCAAGCTCAAAGTATTGTAGATGATACTGGTCGGACAAGAATTAGTAAGGCTATGGGAGAAGCTTTCGCCACAGCTAGGGATAAGAACGGGTTTATGTTGTCCTACCAAAAAAACATAGCGATTTTAATCAGACATAATTCCTAAAAATATCTAGATTGGTAAGCTTTTAACTCCAAAGAAACTTTTTACAGCGCTTTTCATCTGAGTTAGGTACAAAAGGGCGCGATGCCCACCCCACAAGATTTATGATATTAACGTGTGTACTTTATTCACTTGAAAAGTGCTGTAACTGTCTATTTTTGATTTTTTTATTGGCAATTTTTGGTAGTACCCCACTCTGTGGGGTACTACTTGTTAAAAGACTTTATATGGAAAATCCCACGCATCATAAGCATGGGATAACTAGCATTTATCTGAAAAATTATCTCTGTTTCTACTTGATTTTTTTCACCGCACTAATCTAACTTGAGCCGATGTTGCAGAACTACTAGAACTGCTACCAGCAGAAACTTTTACCGCAGTGGTTTGAACAACTTCACTTTCACTATTGGGCGATGCTGAAACCACACTTTTGGCCTCACCAATAATCTGTCCATCCGGTGAGACTAGACGTTTGACTATAACTTGATAACGAGGCATAATCTGATTATCTACTCTCAGTAAATAAATGAGTAAAGACCACAGAAGCAGAAGAGGTGCAAACTAACTTCCATATTTATTGGTAATTCGTTAATTGCTCCTGCTTCTGCGGTCAAATTCTGTCAAAGAAATAATCTATATCTTTGATAATTTGGACTTAGTACTTCTTCTTAGGTCCTCTGAGAGCTGCTGCGGTTGAACGGGAAGCAGCATCAGAAGAAACACCTTCATGTACTTCTGCAAAAGTGATAGTTTCAGCATCGGTGTTGTGACCATATGCTTGAGCTACTGCTTGAGCATCAGCAAAGTTACCGTGAATATCAACTTGTACGTCAAGTCTCTTATGAATATCAACATTTACTTTACTGTCGATTTTCTCCAACTTCTTGTTGTTGATGTAGAAACCGCCACCACCAACAACAGCAGAACCGTCAACAGCTTCTAAAATATTTAAGTCAGAAATAATCATGAGCCTTTCCTAGAATTTTTTCGCTGGGTTTAGAATTGTTTTGTATAACCAAGTTCCGCTTGGCTATATTTAAAATATAGCTAACATTTTCCATAAAAAGAATAGCTTTTTATTTTATTTTTGCTAAAAATAATTCATTTAATTATTAATTGTAACTCAATTGATAGCTATAAGCAACTCTTGCCTATATGCTAATTTGATTGTGGAATAAACACTCATATAATCCCGCTATTTTTACTCTACAAATCAAATATATAGACTTATTTATGAATAGCATTGATAATGCAATTATTGGGTTTTAAACTGTCTGTGATATCCATTGAAATAGGAACATTAAATCAATCAATAAAAAATCGCTGGAATGCTTTTTAAACAATTCCAGCGAGCTTCTCACTACCTGATTTCAATTGGAGAAATACAGGGAAACTAACTAAATTCGGTTGTAAGTATTCTCATATATAGCATCAACGTAATAATCGCTGAGAGCCACTGAGAACATGAATGGATTCTGTTAGTCTTTAGTTAAGGCGATAACTAAGCCTAAGAGTAATACTTAGAATTAGGTTCGCACTTTGTGATATATACTCTAGGCTGTTCCTTTTTACCCTTTTCATCACATTTTTCATAACATACTGTCTCACATGGATCATAAGACTTGGGTGGTTCATAAGATTTGGGCTTTTTATCATACTTGGTTGGCTGATATTTGGGCTTTTTACCATATTCATCCTTGTAGCCACAACCGCCAATCACATTTTCTGCATTAACTGTTTCTAAGATATTTAAATCGGAAATAATCATGGATATTCTCCCAGGATTTCTTGTTTAATAACTAACCGATTTCTTGTCTTCGGTTATGTTTCTAATATAGCGGATTAACCAGATAATGCAATAAGTCATGCAATGCTATTTCATGAACTAAATTGATGTTATTGTTCCTATTAATTAACTATTCACCGCCATGGTTAACGCATAACCCCGACTTCTATAATCATCTGTTCTCAAGTCAGAAGATTGTGGCAGAAGTCGGGGATATTTAGGGAATTTAAATGATAGGACATTACCCGCTCTTCTTGCTAAGGAGCGGGGCTGGGGGTAAGATAAATCAAATATTTTACCAATGAAAAATTAAGGATATTTCAGATTTACAATCAGCAACGCCCATAAATTAAGACTGCTTGAGTAATTCTTTGTGAGGCTGTAAGCTCTGGGAATCCAGATGAGTAATTATTTGCATACACTCCAGTTGTTGCTTTAACCAACCATTGAATAATTCTGTAATAATTTTTTCGCGTAACTGCTCATCTAATTGGGGTTGACTAATTTCTTCTACCCAAATTAAATACACCCCTTTTGCAGTCCCAATGGGCTTAATCACCTGTGGTGGAGTTGCAGCAAATACAGATGCAGCAATCTCCGGGCGAAAATCTTTGCGGTGTCGCCTTCCTTGGTATCCATAAGTGCTGCGAAGCTCTGGCTCTGAGATATATAGGCGAGCAATTTCTGGAAAGCTGATTTCCCCCTCTTCCAGCGCATAAAACATTTCTAACGCCAAGTCTTTATCATCAAAAATGATTTCATAGGTAATGGCCACTACATAATCTAGTTGGTGTTGATAAAAGAACTGTTCAACTTGAGAACTAAATAAATGATCTGCTACCTTCTGAGCCAGAATTTTGTTATATACTGATTCTTCAAACTCATTCACAGAAAGATGGTGTTTCTTTAGCCATGTCAATGTATCTTTAGCTTTGACAAGCTTATTTGCTAAACGGAGATTATCCCCTTGTTGCTGAACTTCTTCCGGTGTCACAGTGATTTGTGCTTTTTGAGCAACCTCCTGAATGATTTTTTGAGAGGCGATCGCCTCTACCAGACCAGGAACTTGAGACGATAATTTGAGTCTGTGAATAATATCTGCGGTGGAAATATTGAGAATTTGAGGCATGACACAATCCCCGAAGTAAACTATTAAAGCTCTAAACCATTTTTGTGTAACTTCTTGAACGGATCTAAAACAAAATCAATCACCCGGCGCTGACGTATAATAACTTCAGCATTTGCTGTTTGACCCGGCGTTAATGGAATACGTTCTCCGTCCCTTTCAATATAGTTCTGTTCTAAAGTGATTTCTAACTCATAGGTTTCTATATTTCCTGCGGCAGTTTGAGTCATTTTAGAATTGGGAGAAATCCGAGAAACTTGACCTTGGATGATGCCATATTCCTGGAATGAATAGGCATCAAACTTGATTTTGACTGGCATTCCCACATTTAAGAAGCCACTATCTTGGACTGGCATATGAGCTTTGAGAATGATGGCAGTATTTTCAGGCGCAATGTCGGCAATTCTCTGACCAACTTGTACTACCTCCCCTGGCTTAGAAACTGGTAACTCAAAAATTACCCCATCCACAGGCGATCGCACCACTCGTTGCTGCATTTGTAGATTCAACGACTTAATTTTGCTGTTAGTTTGAGTAATTTCCAATTGTAAATTTGCAACTTGGGTTTCTAGGTCTTTAAGTTGTTCTTGATATTTCAGCACAGCCAACTTACCAGTTTGTAGTAAACTTTGATAGCTGTTTTCTTCCCCTTGCAGTTGATGTTTTGCTTGCTCGATATCAGACTGTAACTGATTCATCGTCGCCTCATAGCGACTCATTTCTTCAGTCAAGCGTAATTGTGCCTGTTTAACATCAGATTCCGCCCTGGTATAAATGCGTCGGCTTTCCTGTTCTTCTTTTTTAACTTGGTCAACTTGATTGAGGGGAACCGCCCCATCGTTCAAAAGTTGCTCAAAACGCTGGACTTGCCGAGCATCTATACTCAAACGCTCATAAGCTGACTGTTCCTCCTTTTGAGCAGTTTGAACCTGCTGCTTTACCTGACCGAGTAATGCTTGTTTTTCTAACTTTTGCAGGTTATAAATACTTTGTTTGTAACCAAGGTTTTGTTTTGCCTGGTTAACTTGGGACATTTTCTCTAAGGCTTGAAACTGATTTTGTTGTTTCTGAATACTTAGTGTTAACTGCAGTTGATTTCTCAGCACGTCAAACTGCGCTTCTTGGTTTAACAGTGCTGAGAGTTTAGCCTCAGCTTGCTGAAGTTCAGTCTGCAAAATCTCAGAGTCAAGTTCTAATAACACTTGTCCCACCGTTACAGTATCACCTTCTGTCACCTTAACAGCTGTGACATTCCCCACGGATTGGGAGTCTAATTTTTGTGTTGCACCTTGAGGCTCTATACGTCCTCTGGCGCTACCAGTTTCATCTACTTTCGAGAGAGTCGCCCAGGGTAAAGCTAAAGCGCCAAAACCCACCAATACATACAACACACCACGAGTCCACACCTTTGGTAAGGCATCTAGTAACTCCTCAGTACCATAATATAAATCCTGAGTATTACCTTCTGGAATCGGCTCGTGAGATTGAGTGGTTTCTTCTTGGGGTTGAATATAAAGTTTATAGTCATCCTCTTCTTGTTTCAGAAGTGCAGATGAAGAATTGGGAGAAGTGTAAGGCATAGTTTCATAGGAAATTGGGAATTGGGAACTAACTAATGTCTAATGACTCCGCACCTTTTGTATAGTCCAATGCAAAAACCAGATCAACTTAAACTACTTGAGCTAGTTGTTGTTGATTGAGATAGTAGTAATGTCCTTTTTTGGCAATTAATTGATCATGACTACCGCTTTCTACTAACACACCACGGTCTAAAACCAAAATTAAATCTGCATTGCGGACTGTGGACAGGCGATGAGCAATAATCACACTGGTACGCCCTTTGAGTATGGTTTTGAGGTTATTCTGAATAATCCGCTCTGATTCCGAGTCTAGGTGACTGGTGGCTTCATCAAAGAGTAATAACCGGGGGTTACCAAGTAAAGCCCGAGCAATAGCTAGGCGTTGGCGTTGTCCACCGGAAAGCATTCCGCCACTTTCACCAATTTGGGATTCATAGCCCATTGGTAACTTCTGAATAAATTCATCCGCGCCAGCTAATTGTGCCGCTGCGATAATCTCTTCTAAGGTCGCTTCTGGGTGAGCAATACTAATGTTTTCTCGAATCGTACCACCAAATAAAAAGGTATCTTGGTCTACTACACCTATTTGAGAACGGAGCGATCGCATTCCAATATTAGTAATATCACATCCGTCAATCAGAATCTTGCCATCTGTAGGTGGATATAAACCCAAAATTAACTTGCTGAGTGTAGTTTTTCCCGAACCACTGCGCCCCACCAAAGCCACCATTTGCTCTGGCTGAATTTCAAAGTTAATATTTTCTAGGACGTTAGTCTGACTTTCGGCATGGTAACGAAAGGCAACATTCTCAAAGCAAATATGCCCGCGCAGTATCCCTAAAGGCCGGCGGTTTTGAGTTTGCAAGTCCTCTTCTGGTTGTGCATCTAAAACATCGTTAATCCGTTCTGTAGAAATGATAATTTCCTGCAATTCATTCCACAGCATTGATAGCCTTTGAAAAGGACTCAAAACATTACCCACTAACATATTGAAAGCTACTAATTGCCCCATAGTTAGTTCCCCTTGAATAACTTGCCAAGCACCAAACCACATCAAGGAAGCATTCACAAAGGTTTGAATAACGCCACTCATAATTTGCAAGCGGTTACCAACCACTTGAGCATTAAAGCCTTTTTTCACCAAATCATGCAGCAACTCTTCCCAACGCCAGCGTACTGTCTGTTCAATGGCTAGGGATCGCACTGTACGAATACCTGTGAGAGATTCTATAAGATAACTATTTTCTTTGGCTCCCGCATTGAACACTTCTCTGGAAATACGACGCAAAATACTTGTGCTAGCCAGTGCTAAAATGAAAAATGGCGGTACTGTCAATAGTACGAAGACAGTCATACTCCAGCTATACCAGAACATGATGCTTAGATAGATCACTAGTGTCAGCATATCCAGGATGATTGAGAGAGTCTCACCCGTGAGGAAGCGCTGGATTTTTTGGTTTTCTTGAATCCGAGAAATAATATCCCCCACATAACGGGACTCGAAATAAGCCAGGGGTAAGCGGAAGGTATGTTTAATAAAACCTACAACTAGCGAGATGCTCACCCGATTGGCTGTATGGTCTAAAAGATATTGTCGGACTGCATTCATGGCAATACTAAACAAACCAAATACAATCATCCCCACACCCACGGCGTTTAAGGTGGGAATGCTGCGCTGCACCAACACTCTATCTAGTAATAACTGGGTGAATACCGGCGTTACTAGTCCAAATATTTGCATCAGCACACTGGCTATGAACACTTCTACCAGTACCCAAGAGTGAGGTTTAACTAACTCAAAGAACTTCCAGAAGCCCGGGTTTTCATCCTTGGTTTTTTGCAGCAGTTCTGTAGGTTGCAGTAATAACGCATAACCAGTCCAACCAGCGTTAAATTGGCTTCTGGTCAGGGTGCGTTGACCAATGGCAGGGTCACCAACAATTACCTCACTTTTGGTGATTTTATAAACAACTATAAAGTGATTACCTTCCCAATGGGCGATCGCCGGTAAAGATTGTTCGGCAAATTTAGCAAAGGTGGCTTTGACCGGACGAGTGGCAAAACCCAGGTTTTCCCCTACTGCTGCTAAAGCCCGTAAAGATGCACCACTGCGGTTGACATTGGTCATATTCCGCAAGCGATTCACACTCAACTGTTTACCCCAATATTTACCAATCATTACTAAGCAAGCACAGCCACAATCGGAGGCGCTTTGTTGGGCATAGAAGGGATACCGTTGACTCAGCTGTTGCCACCAATGCCCTATTTTCACTTTGGGGCTGGGAAAGTAAGGCAGTGTTTGATTTGGTTTTTTCTGTGACTGTTTTTCTCTGTGGGGAAAGGGAATCACCTTGGCTGTTGGGGATGAGGTCCCTTGCCATTGTGTCTTAACAGTGGTTTCTACTTCACGGTCACTGACAAAGGAAGCTAATTCTGGACAGTGTTCTAGTGCTTTTTCCCACTGTGAACTTTTGAGGATATAAGCAATGGTTGGTTGGATGGCTTGCCATGTACCTTGATTCGGTTGAGTCGAGATTTGCCCTGGTACTAAGGAGTTTCCCTCGGATTCCAGCAGTTGACCTTTATACAACAGCCACAACTGGGAATCTGGAAATTGTGTATTTACACAGCCAATATCTAGGTTGTGTCGCTCAAACACTGTTAAGGCTTTGAGCATGGCCTGAAATTGCCCCGGTTGTGTGGGAAATTCTCCGTTTTGCCGACACCTCATCAGTAAATCCCACATTTGGGCACGACAGAACAGGCGATCGCGCATCTGAGGATATTTGTCTATCAACTCTTGCAATACCTCTTGTCTGACATACCCCAGTTGTAGGTTTTGTGAGCTTCTGGCGGTGTAATGACTCAAGTTTTCCTCTGGAAACAAGGTTATTTCACCAAATGAACATGAGGCTGACAGGGTGGTAATTAAATTATCAGCACTATCTGATAGTCTGACTTTACCGCCCAGAATGATGTAAATACCAGGGTTCATTTCTGCGGATTGCCAAAACTGCTGTGCTACTGGCGGTTCCACAAGTTCCATAGATGCCCAGCACCTTTGCAGTTCTGGTTTTGTCAGCTTCTCTCCTAAAGTATCAGTGAGTTTTTCACCTAGATGTTGTGGCGAAAATACTGTTGTCATTATCTAACCTCCAAAACGGCATTAGTCTCAATGACTAATAAAAACTCGGTGAATAGTAAATGCCTGATTTAGGGTTAAACATTATTTACTGTTTGTGATTTGGCATAGGAATATCAAATATTTTCTCTGTCAGGATTTCCCCATTAAAAATATCCTCGTTTTTTTGTGGGATAGGTATCCTTACATTGCCCATATTCCTGGATGCCCAAGGCTACACAATGGATGATTTATTTATCAATAATCTCTAATTACAACCAGAATATTAGTAGGTAGATAAAAATAAATGCAAGTCTTTTATGGAAGCTGTAATCCTGTGAATATGAGAAATAAGTACTAAAATTACCACTACCAGCAATTAGTAAATTTAAAGTTTAATCTTCCCTACTTAATTCCTTGATCAAATGAGTATCTCATCCCTGTATCAGCCTAAAAAATTAACCTCAGTAATGTTTATTATCATGTTTTTTAGCAACCTTATTTATGATCACTACTGCAGTTAACCATCAACTTTGTACCAGTTTTTTAGTCTTCTTGTCATGCCATTATGGCATATTTTTAGCATATACATTTATTTTTATTTCTCTAAAAAATTTTATGTTTTTAATAATATATAGCAATCCTAAATGATTAATGAACAATTTCTGTTCCCTGTTCCCTGTTCCCTGTTCCCTTTCCTCACTGATAATTTCTCAAGTCAAATAGGATGACTATATTCCGATATAATTCTAGGCAATATGTTAGTAAAGTCCAGTATTTTCAATGCCATAACTATGTGAATATTATCAGACAAATACCCGACTGCTCAGAGGATGTCTGATAAGTCGGGGATCTACTGATGACATCAAACTTAATAGAAATGTTTGCTGGTAGTCAGAACTCAAGTCCCGACTAGCAACTGGCGCGGGTAAAATCAAACCTTAACTTCCAAAGACTTCAGCAACTCAGTATTGACACCAGACTCACGAGTCAGGGAAATTTTACCAGTGCGGGCGATTTCCCTCAGACCAAATTTTTGTAATACTTGGACGATGGCCACCATTTTCCCAGGGTCTCCCACAACTTCGAGAGTTAAAGAATCCTCAGCGACATCTACCACTCGCGCCCGAAAAATATGAGCTAATTCCACTACTTCTGCACGGTTGCTGCTAGTAGCATTCACCTTCAGAAGCATTAACTCTCTCTCTACACAAGGAGTTTCGGTGATGTCTTGTACTTTGAGGACGTTCACTAACTTATACAGTTGCTTGGTGAGTTGCTCAATTACGCGATCGTCTCCAGGTACAGTCATCGTAATCCGAGAAACTCCTCCTTGCTCTGCTGGACCAACGGCGAGGCTTTCTATATTAAAGCCACGACGCGCGAATAAACTGGAGATACGGGAAAGAACACCCGACTCATCTTCTACCAAAACTGAAAGGGTATGTTTCATATTCCGCAAAACAGGCTCAGGCAATCATTTTGCTCACCGTTCTATCTTTTTTGACATTCTCCGGGCTGAAGCCGCGGAGATTCTTGGTTCATAGAACCCCATATCTTCAATTGTCAAGGTATGGCTGACCCCACGCTACGCCATCAGATTGCCATTAGGCAGTTGGGTTTTTATACAGGTTGTTTACCTTTCGGTGTTAATATTAATATATCACAAGTTCCAGTGGCGTAAACGCTTTAAACAGCCTTCTCCCAAGGGGAGACGCTGGGCGAACATCCCCTGCCTGACGTAGGAAATACGGCGCAATGCGCCTCTTCCTCACGGTTTTTCGGCATTTTCGTTAGGGCAAAACAGTAAATATCTTTTCAACGAGAGATGTAGATTATTGTCATGCTTTGATGATGGGAATAGAGTATTTAATCAACAATGGGAGAAAACCGCTTATGGGTTGGTTGAAAAGAATTTTTGGATTAGAGAAACCCCAAAACGCACGAGTAAATCCTCCTTCGCAGCAAGTACAGCCAAGTCCTTCTACTACCACATCAATTCCCCCAGAACGTTTAGGCTTGAATGGAGAATACGACCAGAGTGGTTTAGCCAAGCGTGTTGCATTGGCCTTTGATGAAGATTCCCAACTGGGGGATATTGATACTCTCTGGGTGGCTCAAACCGGTACTACTGTGGTGTTAAAAGGTCGGGTTCCCAGTCAGGATATCCTGAACAAGATGGTTGCTGTGGCCCGTTCGGTTCATGGTGCGACAGCTGTGAAGACTGATGAGGTCACAGTTACGTAATTAGATGTGTCTGTTAACCCAATCTAGAATTACTTGATTGACTGTTTCTGGACATTCATCATGGGGACAATGGCCGACATTTTCTAAGTTGAGTACTTCTAGGTTCTCGTTATACTGAGTAAATCTCTGCGCCAGTATGGGGGGCACAAATCTATCTTTTTGTCCCCAAATTAGCAGCATTGGTGCTGTAATGCTGGGTAATATAGCTTTGACACTAGGACTAAAGTTAATAGCGATCGCAGCTCTAAACAAGGCCATAAAAGCACGAGGTGCGCCCCGGTCTTGGGGAGGGCCTGCTAAAATTTCTATTAGTTCATCGGTGATAGCTTCTGGTTTGGCGTAAGCCAGACTAGCCCAGCGACGTACAAAGCCGGGTTGACGCACCAAGTGAAATATAGGTTTGAGAAGCAAAGGGGAAGCAACTAATTTTTTAACTGCCATGACCACAGGTCGCATAACCGGCGGGATAGCTTCTTGTTCTAAAGATGGGTCAGGTAAACTCATCATGACTATACCTTTAACCATTTCTGGATGGGCTGCCGCTGCAGCTAAGGAAATCAGCGAACCGTTAGAATTACCGATTAATATGACTGGTTGACGGATAAATGCTTGCCAAAATTCATAGACCTGCTCTACCCACAGTTGTATACTATAATTGGCAGCCGCTTTTTTGGATGCACCAAACCCCAGCATATCGAGGGCATAGACTGTATGATGTTGCCCTAATACTTCTAAGTTATGTCGCCAATGACCAATGGAAGCACCAAAACCATGGAGCAGGATTAAGGGTGTAGTCTTTTGGGAATGTTGACTAGGTCGGATGTAAGTATAACGAGTTTGCCAGCCTCGCCACACCCAATCCCTTTGATTGCCAATTCGTTCTTGCCAGTGTACCTTATTGGTCAATTTTTCCTCCCACTCATCAAAGAGTGCTGAAACCTACACCCCTTGAGTATCAAACTTACTTGGGTTCTAAACTCGTCATACCTCTAGCAGCAATTTCTTTACCCAACACTTCCACGGCTTTAGCGAATTGAGGGTCTGCTAGTGTAGCCAGTTTTTCACGTTGTCTCAACCACAATTCCTGACGCTGCTCATCAGATAATTCCACAGTCACATCGGGAACCACCCCATGTTTATTAATATCTTTACCACTGGGAGTATGATATTTAGCAATTGTCACCGCTAAACCTGAGCCATCTTCTAAAGGACGCACTGATTGCACTAAACCTTTACCGAAAGTTTGAGAACCCACCAAAACAGCACGTTTATTGTCCTGCAAGGCTCCTGAGAGAATTTCACTGGCACTGGCCGATCCTTTATCAACTAAAATCACCAAAGGTTTATCAGTTAAAGCACGTCCCCGCGCCACTTCCCGCTCCTGTTCACCCCCACGGTCAATAGTGGAGACAATCGTACCTCTATCTAGCCACATGCGAGCAATTTCTACACTGGAGTAGAGTAAACCGCCGGGGTTGCCACGTAGATCTAAAATATATCCGTTAACCCGTTGCCTTTCTAAATCCCTAATAGCGCTTTGCATTTCCCCGCTAGCATTGGCGCTGAACTGATTCAGTCGAATGTAACCTAAGTTACCTATAGGAGTTTGCTGTCTAGAATATTTAACTGGATGAATTTCAATGCGAGCTCGTGTGATCTCAAACTGTTTGGCTTTACCATCCCGTTCAATTGTCAGATTGACTTTCGTTCCCGGCTCACCACGAATTAGGGATACTGCTTGGTTAGTATCCATACCCTCGGTACTTTGACCATTAATTGTCTTAATCACATCCTTAGCCAAAATGCCGGCCTTAAATGCGGGTGTATCATCAATGGGGGAAATTACCACAATCTGCTTAGTTTCTTCATCTTGACTAATTGTGATCCCAATACCTGTCAGTTCCCCTGAAGTGTCCACTTGCATATTCTTGAACTCTTGAGGATCCATAAACCGGGTGTAGGGATCATCTAGCCGTTTGAGCATTTCCCGGATGGATGTATAGGCATCTTCCTGACTACTGTACTCTTTGCTCAAGTACTCCTGCCGCACAGCCAGCCAATCAACTTGATTAAAAGTCTCGTCTACATATTGGCGTTGGACAATTTGCCAAACCTCGTCTACCAATTCTTTGGGACTTGCTTTAAATAAAGCCTGACCTCGCGAGTGAATGCCAAGGCTAGTAACAGCAATGGTGGAAAGCGTCACCGCCGTAGCACCCAAAACAAGTCTACTTTTTGTAATCACCATAATGACAGCTGCGTCAGAGGGAGGAATGTATAGTCAGTATGCCCAATCTAACACAGGGTTGCAGTGTAGAGACCAGACATGTGTTACTAATTTCATTAAATTACTTGACAATCCGGGGCGACTCGGCATTGAGGAGGGGAGAAATTTTCCCCAATACCCACCTGTTCAAGGTTCTACCCAACGTCCATCTGCCTTAATCAGGTTAATCAATTCCTCTACACCTTGTGTTTCTGGGACTTTTTTAATTTCTTCTCGACCACGATATAAAGAAATGTAACCGGGTGTTTTACCAACATAACCATAGTCGGCATCTGCCATTTCTCCAGGACCGTTGACAATGCAACCCATAACTGCTATGTCCAACCCAGTTAAATGTTTGGTAGCTTCCCGGACTTGGTGTAAAACTTCCTCTAAATTAAATAAAGTCCGCCCACAAGAAGGACAAGCAACATACTCCACCATTGTTTTGCGCAATCCTAAAGCTTGCAGAATGCTGTAACAAACCGGAATTTCCTTTTCTGGTGCTTCTGTGAGTGATACGCGAATTGTATCGCCAATACCATCACTTAGTAATGTAGCAATGCCCGCGGTGGATTTAATCCGTCCATATTCGCCATCCCCTGCTTCTGTCACACCCAAATGTAGGGGGTAATCCATACCTAGGTCATCCATGCGCTTGGCCATGAGACGATAGGCGGCTAGCATCACCGGAACCCGTGAGGCTTTCATGGAAATTACTAGGTTACGGAAATCTAAGGATTCACAAATGCGAATAAATTCTAAGGCAGATTCTACCATGCCTTCTGGGGTGTCCCCGTAGGTAAATAGCATCCTTTCCGCCAGCGAACCATGATTTACCCCAATTCGCATGGCTTTACCTTGATCTCGCAGGGAAACTACTAAAGGTTCTAGAGTTTCACGGATTTTTTCGCCAATTTCTTCAAATTCGCTGTTGGTATATTCGGTTCTATTGGAGTTTGGTTTCTCAAACACATATAATCCCGGATTTATCCGTACTTTTTCAATGTGCTTGGCGACTTCCAAGGCAATTTTCATGCCATTGTGATGCACATCGGCCACAATTGGCACGTCTTGGTAAGTTTGAATTAATCTTTTTTTGATCTCCGCCATCACTTTGGCATGAGCCATACTGGGTACTGTGACCCGGACAATTTCACAACCAATTTGGTGTAAACGACGAATAGCTGCTACGGAACCATCTATATCGAGGGTATCCTCGTTAATCATCGACTGCACTACTACTGGGTAGTTACCCCCAATGGTGACATTTCCCACCTTGACGGGACGAGTTTTACGCCGCTTAATGTTAGTATCAAAAATGGCTGGATTTGCTTTATTGTCAACGGTTGTAAGATTTGGCAGAGTTTGCATAACCTAATGAGGTAAATTGACTGTAGTTAAAATATCAGATTAAAGGTCTCTGTATCTCAGATTGCCACAGTTAGACCCTTTCTGGACAGTAAAATTGATTTGTCTGACGATGAACAACAGGTTCATGGCCTGTTGTTCAAATAACCTTGGGGGTCTTTCGCTACCCAACCTAAATCGGAATTAGAACGGATTTCAAAATGCAGGTGTGGTTGCCTGACAGTCGGCTCCCCAGTCGTGCCTACGGTTCCCAATAAGTCGCCTTGATTAACTTTTTGACCTAAAGAAACCTGAATATCACCAAGATGACCGTAACGGCTTTGGATACCGCCGGCATGGTTAATGATCACTAATTGGCCATAAGTACCCTGTGGTTGAGCAAATACTATAGTTCCCGGAGCGATCGCTTGTACAGGAGTACCTACAGCAGCTAACAAGTCCACGCCACTATGAAAAAACACTTCACCAGTGGTAGGATGAATCTGCCAGCCATAAGGAAACATCACAGTTGTGACTGACTGCAAAGGATAGCCACTAATAGATATAGGCTCTGTAGACCCATTAGAGTCAGTTATGGGGCGGGGTGCTGACCCATTTACCCCGGGAACAAATACAATTCTGGGGTCTTGTTGGCAACCATTGATTTCAAACAGGGTATCAGCGCGAACCTCATATTTTTCCGCCACCTGTCGCCAATTTTGACCCCTAGGTACTTGTACAACAATGCCATTGTAGGGAGGAATTTGCAAATTGCTCCCTACATTGGGCTTTGCGGTTCTCAGATCCGGATTCATTTCGATGAGTGTTGCCGATGTGAGATTGTACCGCTGTGCTATGCTCTCCACAGTTTCACCACGATTAACTTGATGGCGCACGAAGCGAGATAATGCCGGAGTTGGGCAACTGGGGGCTGCATGAGCAGTGTTTGAGCTTACAGGGGTGGATGTTAAACCCATAGCACTAAGTAGGCTATACAGCAAAACTAGACGATAAGGAAAAGTCATAAGATCAAAGTCAAGCGATCGCTCAGTTTAGATTTTAGTGGGGGAATGGGGCTGTGGACAGGTACAGCAAAACTCAAAAGTCAAATCCTGACTATGAGAATTTTGTCATGTCCCAATTGCCCTGTAGCTTATTGTCGTTTTATTTGTGAAATTATCTGTTAACTTGTCCATTGCTTGACTACACTGAGAAGTTAGCAACTGCAACGTTTTGTTGAAACCTATTGACAATCTCAGGTCTAAAGACGCGCTCGTTTCCACACATCTGACAAGGTTTTATGAAGTTATCCTTAAAACAGCTAAGTATTTATCTATCTTTACTGACAATTGGTACCGGTGCTGGGGTGTTCGGTAGTCGTTATCTTGTACCACATAACCGCCATTTTCAAGAGTTACGGAATGTAACCGCACCCTTACCTTCAGAGTCTGTGGTTCCTCATCGGTTGGGGGGACCCATGGGCACTACTGGGGGTGATAACCTGAATTTTATTGCTACGGCAGTACAAAAAGTCGGACCTGCGGTAGTACGTATTAATGCTACCCGCAAAGTGGCTAACCCCATCTCAGATGTTTTGAAAAATCCCCTCTTACGTCGATTTTTTGGCGAAGATGAGCAACCAATTCCCAAAGAACGCATTGAGCGCGGTACAGGTTCGGGATTTATTTTAAGCGAAAATGGCCTATTGCTGACTAATGCTCATGTGGTGGCAGATACAGATACTGTGCAGGTCACTCTCAAAGATGGTCGAACTTTTCAGGGGCGGGTAGTGGGAGTTGATCTGACTACAGATCTGGCAGTGGTGAAAATTGCCGAAAATAAATTGCCTACGGTTAAGTTAGGCAATTCACAAAAATTAATCCCCGGACAATGGGCGATCGCTATTGGCAACCCTTTGGGGTTAGATAATACTGTCACTATTGGCATTATCAGCGCTACGGGGCGCACCAGCGCTCAAGTTGGCGTCCCAGATAAGCAAGTCAGCTTTATCCAAACTGATGCAGCCATTAACCCCGGTAACTCTGGCGGTCCTTTGTTAAATGCCCACGGTGAGGTTATTGGTGTTAACACTGCTATCCGCGCCGATGCTCAAGGTTTGGGCTTTGCTATCCCCATTGAAACTGCTACGCGTATTGCTAATCAACTATACAATCAAGCCACATCAAGTGATAGTCTGCAAAAATTGCCCGATTGACAATTAAGTATTAGACAAATTCTCTAACTGCATCCTTTGCTCCATCTGGCGGAGAAAGTATCCTGTCATCATGGCCGATGAGAGAAGCCCCGCTAAGTTCTCCTTATCTGTGGTAATTTGCACGTTAAAGTTTTCCAGGGGGAGCATTCCCACTAGTCCTTGGACGTTTTGGGAGATTATGTGTTTAATTTCCGGGCTGACGGACTGAGCGACACGGGCTAGAACTTCAGGAGGCTGATGTTGTAAATATTTGAGTAACTGATTCGGATTTTCGTCGAAGTGGTCATTGAGAAGCTGATTGGAGTTTTCCTCGGAATTGTCATTCAAAAAGTCAGGGTCAAACACCATTGGCAAATTTAAGCTTAGTTGCTGATTCTAGTGTGACATACTTCTACAGTTTGACATAGCTCACAATCATAAATTAGGGTGATCCCTTGACGGTTCTTCACAACTGGCTACACACAGATATCAATCAGCCGCACGGCTCTCTTGTTTGGGTTTGCTGGTTTAGTTCTAGTTGTTCTTCCGGGGGCTGCTGTTCTAAGATTTGGGGCAAGTTTTCAATTTGGAAATACTGATAAAATTTCGGTGTGACTTGCAGTGAGTAGGAGCGAGAATCATTGTCTCGCCGTTTCCTCACAAATCCGAGTTCCACCAGTTCCGGTACGTGTTGATATACTCCTGAACCTCGTAGTTCAATTAAATCAGTTTGGAGTATGGGGTTATTCAAAGCGATGGCGGCTAAAGTCCGCAATGCACCTAATCCTAATTCTACAGGAATCAGCCTTTGTACTAAGTCATGAAAATCAGAGCGCAGTTGCAAACTGTAACCATTGGGGGTTTCTAGGATTTCTAAGGCGCTATCTCTGTGAGCATAATTATCCATTAGTTCCATGATTCCCTCTTCGACTGTAGCGCGATCGCACCCTGCATACTCAGCGATTTCACCCAGGGATAAAGGCTTACCTTTTAAATACAGAATCGCTTCTATCTTAGTTGCTGTAGTCATTGGTCATTAGTCGTTGGTCATTGAATCAAAAATCCCCGCACCTTGACACTGGGGAATGTTCACCCCATTATCGTTGGCTGAGGATAAATTCAGCCATGGCCAAATCTTGGGGAGTTGTCACTTTCAAGTTTGTCTCTTCTCCCGGGACAATTCGGACTTCAATACCGCATCTTTCAAATAAAGCAGCATCATCGGTGACTTCCCAACCTTGACGAAGGCCTTGAGCGTGGCACTGTTTTAATAAGTTAACATTAAAGCCTTGGGGGGTTTGTGCTGCCCATAATTGCTGACGGTCGGGGGTAGTTTGAATGATGCCATGCTTATCTACGACTTTGATTGTATCTTTCACGGGAACCGCAGCAATTAAACCAGAACATTCTTGGATGGCTTGGGCGCATGAGTTGAGTAAGTCTGGTGTCACCAGACATCTGGCCCCATCGTGAATTAATACGTGTTCTGCGGTGTCTGGAAGCGCCTGCAAGCCATTATAAACTGATTCTTGCCGGGAGGATCCGCCAGGAATAAATTCCACTGGTTTAGTCACGTTTAGATCGGCGACAATTGCCTTGAAGTCCGGCCAGTCAACCGGTTGAGAAATAATCCCTATCCATTTGATTGCACTGGCTGCTGCGGCAGCTTTGAGAGTCCAAGCAATAATTGGTTGCGATCGCACTTGCAGGAGGAGTTTATTGCGGGTTCCTCCCATTCTTTTGCCGGTTCCAGCGGCTGGAATAAGTAAATGCACAGAAAACCTCAATCAATTAATAACTGATCATCAATGACTAATGACTAATAATCAATAACTAATGACTATATTCACCTAAAATAAGAGCGAGTACGCGTGAATAAATATTATGCGAGTAGTAGCCCTTGTTCCTGGCGGAATTGGCGACCAAATTCTTTTCTTCCCGACTCTAGATGACTTGAGGCGTTATTACCCTAAGGCTCAGTTAGATGTCGTTGTGGAACCCCGGTCAAAGGCTGCCTACCGGGTGAGCAAGTCAGTTAATGATGTCCTGACTTTTGATTACACAGACCGCAATAGTCTGGCTGATTGGAGTAATTTCGTGGGGATGATTCGCGATCGCGAGTATGATGCGGTGATCACTCCGGGAGAAAGTTGGTTAATGGGTCTTTTGCTGTGGCTAACTGGAATCCCTACCCGCGTTGGCTACAAAGGCAAAGGAGCAGGTTTTCTGACTGATTCTGTGCCATACCAACCCAACCAGTACAAGGCGGCAGTTTACCACGATTTGCTGCAACCCTTTGGGATTAAAACCCCTTGCCCAGAGTTAGCAGTGAGTCTGCCTAAACCGGATATTGACTGGTCACAAAATGAACAAAAACGCTTGGGAATCAATGACACAGGCTACATATTAGTTCATGCTGGTTCTAGTGATATCTCTCACACAGGTTCAGATCAACTCTACCCTCTAAAACACTGGGAGCAAATCATTCAAGAATGCCAACACAAGCAACCGGATTTGCCTGTGGTGGTGATTCGCGGCTCTGAAAATGAGCAGGTTTGGCGATCGCTCCTGGAAAGAACCACCGGGATTAAGCTGACTGCTCCTGATAACATTGGCAAATTAACCGCCATGATTGGGGGAGCAAGTTTGATGTTATCTACTGATGATCCACTACTTCATTTAAGTGTAGCAGTGCAAACTTATACTATTGCCCTGTTTGGCTCTACAGATCCAGAATCGGTGTTGCCCAAAAATGATAAGTTTCTGGCGATTAAATCACCAACGTCACAATTAGCAGATATTTCACCCCAAATAGTTTTGCAGAAAATTTGGGGCGGCTAAAATCCTCCTACACCTCTTGAGAGGTGTAGGCTTTTCAAAGCATCTCAAACAACCCATCATCTAGGTCATAACCCAGCATTTGCGCCATAGACTTTAACCGGGGATAGCTGGGGATACCTTGTTCCTTGAGCCAATCACCTAATATAAAAATTTTGTGCATGAGAAATATTTCTAAGGCTTCTGGGTTATATTGAATACCTTCTTTTGCACTGAATTGGTGTGGTACAAGCATGGCAGTATAACGGGCTAATTCCCCGGATTTCCAATCTAGTAAAAATGGTAGCCAGGGATATTTAGCATCTAAACGGACAAACCATAGACGCAACTCTGGGATTTCTGAAAGTTCCCGGGGATCTCCGGGTGATAAGGCATATTGGATATTAAAGCTTAACTGCTGTTCCCAGGATGCCATCCCTTTGTCTTCGAGTAGTTGCGTAATCACCTTCAAGACAGGTGAGATATCTAGATTGTTAACGTGGTCGGTATCGACTTGAATTGTAATCGTCATGCTCAAAAGTAGGATCGAGAATCACCAGCTTTGCTGGGTGTGATGGCACATTATTTGCACCCAGTTATTTTTTTACCTGTGTATGTCTAACTTGGCAAACTTGACACCTGCCTAGGGTTGGACATTTGCTATAATTGTAAGTTAAAGTTGTAATGAGTTTGTTTAAGAGCAGAGTGTAATCAAACAAACCCTAATCACCAACGGACAATCACCAGATTAAATTGTAAATTCCCAGAGCCAGACAAAATCGGGAAAATACCCTTATAGTTAACCAACTTAACTATGCAAAATCACTCGATATCTCCCAAACCAATTCGTTCCCTAGAGGAAGCCCTGGATAGGTGTCAACTCTTGGGGATGCGCGTCAGTCGCCAGCGCCGCTTTATTTTAGAATTGCTGTGGCAGGCTAATGAACACCTTTCTGCTAGAGAAATTTATGCTCGTCTCAGCCAGCAGGGTAAAGATATTGGTCACACTTCTGTTTATCAAAATTTAGAAGCCCTATCAAGTCAGGGCATCATTGAGTGTGTTGAACGCTGTGACGGGCGTTTATACGGTAATATCAGTGATTCCCATAGTCATGTCAACTGTATTGATACTAATCAACTGCTGGATGTGCATATAGAACTACCCGCAGAATTAATCCGTGAGGTGGAAAAACAAACAGGAGTCAGGATTACTGAATACAGTATTAACTTTTATGGTTACCGCCATCCCCAAAAACCAGAATAATTTTTAACGTGATTTTCACCAATATTCCCACAAAATTGGCGTGACAATTAACCCACGAGAATGTCATACTCAGGAGGACTGCAATAGTTAAAGCTAAACTTGGGGGTTTTGATCATCAGCCGATCTCAGCGCGGTTTGTGACTGAGTTTCCCGCGTACTATATCTTATGAATAATAAACCCCTAAAATTATTGTTAATTGACAAAGATGCCATATTCCGGTTAGGACTACGGGTAGCTTTGTCAACAGTGCCTGACATCGAAGTAATATCGGAAGCAGAAACAGATACAAGGGCCTTGCAGATACTAGCAGAACTGGCTCAAAAAGACCCCAACCAAGTGAACTTGGTAGTTTTAGAATTAGGTAATGGTCGCTCTATTTCCAGTCAGCAGCAAGGATTACAACTGTGTCAACAAATCAAAAACCAATACCCCAAACTACCAATTTTCCTACTGAGTTCTGTTCAAGAACCAGGATTGCTGTTAGCCGTGCGTGCTACTGGCGTTAATGGCTACTGTCCTAAAGGTACTCCTATTTCTGAATTAGTCGCTGCTATGGAAGCAGTAGTAGATGGTGGTTGTTATTGGTTTCCTCCACAGGGAAGCCTTGATTCCACTGCGGATTATTCCATCACGCCATCACCTACTCTTCCCCTGGCTGGGGTGCGAAAAAAATGGTATTTGTCGGGGGTTGCTTACATTGAAGCAGATTTAGGCGCAGTGATGACGCAATTACAAATCCCTGGGATCCCGTTAATAGATCGAGCTGTTCTGGCTGGAAAAAGACGAGAACTATTAGCCGCGCGTTGGTTACTCAGTCGGTTATTAGTTTCGCCACAGGAAAGAGAACCCGAACAGCAGAAACCGGCTGTAATTCCAGTATTCAGTAGTGAGAATGTGAGATTGAAGGTAAAAGAAGAACCTACTTTAGCGCCTCTACTTAGCCCGCGATCGCTACAATCTGATCTATTTGCAGTATGTGTGAATAAATTACAATTTTCTTTACAAAATGTCACAGATGTGGCTTTAGAAATTGATATTTTTCGGGAAGATAAAAGACGGGAACTACTGTATTTAATTCTGCAAAAACTGGCGCAAAACCTAGATGAATTGCGTGTTCCTCAAGTAAGCGGCGCTCAATTAGAAAGCTTAAAAGACACAATATTATATGATTTATGGCAAGGAGTAATTACAGATTTCTTTGGCAAATTTTATCGCGTACAAGTAGGTAACCAAGATATAGAAGTTGTCAATTTATTGCTGCAAAATTATCGGGTGGTACAAACAGAGATCATCAATAAAATACCCCTAGTACTAGAGTTATTTTCTTATTTAGTATTTCAGACAGACTTGCACATTGATAATACCACCTACCCTGGGGGTACACCTGAAGCGAAATCCCAAGCATTAATAATTTTAGAAAATTTATTGATTTCCGTAGCCAATAGTGTAGTGCAACCATTGCTCAACTCTTTAGCAGACGTAGAAGACATTAAACAGAATTATTATGATCGCCGCTTAATTTCCACAAGAGAAATAGAACGCTTCCGCAATGAGTTATCATGGAAATACCGTTTAAACAAGTATATCAATGAGCCTAAAAGCATATTTGAAAGTACCTATGAGCTATTTGTATTAGCACCGCGTGGGATTGCCAAAACTGCAATTTATGCCCCCCGTGGTCAGGAATTAGCCCAGCTTTCTGGTATTCCCCTATTAGTGACACTGGTACTAGAATTTCGAGATGCGATCGCGCCGCGGTTAAAATCATTATTATCTATTGTAGGTAGCGGTATTGTTTTTTTGCTCACTAAAATAGTGGGACGGGGTTTAGGTTTAATCGGTCGTGGTATCCTCCAAGGAATTGGTAGCGTATCTTTAACAGAAAAGAACTTTAAGCGTCATAGTGAGCGAACGAAATAAGCCGATTACCAATTCCAATCGCGGCGGAAATGAAAAAAGCCTTCGAGAAAATCTTGTAAAGCATGATTGGTATTTAACCTTTGCTGACCCCACTGTGTGGCTGTATCTTCAATAATTTGGGAAAAGCTAGGATAGACACAAGACAAGGAAGCTAAATGTTTAACGGGAATTTTTCGGGACATAGCCAAAGCAATTATATTAATTAACTCCGACGCTTCCTCCCCCAATATGGAGGCTCCCAAAATTTCCCCATTGCGGTGTACAATCAACTTACATATACCTGTAGTTTGATCTCGGAGTTGGGCAGCTGGGATTGATTTATAATACTGCCGTAAAACTAAAACCTCATCGGGTCGAAATTGGCGTTTTACCTGGACTGGTGTTAAACCGACTTCCGCTAACCGGGGATGAGAATTGAGACCCCAGGGAATGCAGCGATAATTGATTGTAAATCTGGGAAAAAACAAGGCATTTTTGACAGCGATTCTCGCTTCATAATTAGCAACATTGGGAAAATCATAACCCCCAATCACATCGCCACAGGCGTAAATCCGGGGATTAGTAGTTTGTAATTTATCATTGAGCAGTAAGCGACGTTGCCGCCATTTCACACCTACAGCACCTAAATTCAGGTACTCTAGGTTTGGTTGCTGTGCAGTTGCTACTAGGATTTGGTCGGTTTGAATAGCTTTATTTCCTACCTGAACCCACTTTTTACCCTCAATTAGTTTGACTTGAGTTACTGGTTTTTGAGTCAGGACACGCACACCATCAACTTCTAACTGTGCTTGCAGCAGGTGGGCTATTTCTGGGTCGGCGGAGGGGAGAATAGATGCAGATTTCACGGCTAAGGTGACACTACAACCCAACCGCGCCAGAGTTTGGGCTACTTCAATACTTTGGGGAATACCGCCAATAATTACCCAATTTTGCGGTAAGGTTGGTTGCTTGAGAGTTTGCCAAATATTAGATAATGTCAAGTAACCAGTGGGTTGTAATCCCTGAATTTCTGGATGGTACAAAACAGAACCAGTGGCTAGTAAGTAGGTACGCCCCCGCAATAGGCGTTGATTTACGGTAAAGCCTAAATGGGGTAAGGATTGAAATTGACCAGTACCCAGGATGACATCTACACCCAGAGCTGCTAGGTTAGCCAGAGAAGTTTGTGCTTGGATGTGGTCGATCACACCGTGACTATACAACCTGGTTTCTGTCCAGGTGAGTGATGGTTGTGTGGTGTGAATTCCCCGGCCAGCAACATCATTGAGGTTATGGAGGATTTTAGCAACTTCGCTGATGGCTTGATGTTGACTAAAGCCATAATTTACTTGAGACTCCACTAAAGCCACGGTGGCTTTGAGTTGGGTTGCAACTAGGGCTGCATAGCGTCCGGCAACAGTACCACCAATAATTACTAAGTCATAATCAATTGTCATTGGTTATTGGTCAACAGTCAAGGAATATAAGGCTGTGAGCAGACGTTGGTTATCAGACTCCGAACGGACAGCAACCCGGAAAAAGCGATCGCCTAATTCTTTAAAGCTGAGGCAATCACGAATTAAAATTTGGTGATGCTGGAGTAATTGTTGTTGTAATTGAGAACTTGATGATTGTGATCCTACTAGTAGGAAGTTAGCACTGCCTTCTAGAGGCTGCAAACCTGGAATTGAGGTTAAACCTTGAAAAAGTTGGTTTCTTGCCTGTGGTAGCCATTTCCAGGTGCGCTCTTGAAACTCTTGATCTTGGATAGCGGCAATGGCGGCGGCGGCGGCTAGGGTGTTTACAGGCCAGGGATCTCGCCATGATTGCCATTGAGCCAGACGGTCAGGGTGGGCGATCGCATAGCCTAATCTCAGTCCGGGGAGACTGTAAAATTTCGTTAGCGATCGCAATACTACGAGATTTGGATATTCTTGCACCATTCCAATGAGACTTTGTTCCTCATCGGGGGGGAGAAAATCCATAAATGCCTCATCCAGCACCACCAAGGAATATTGCTCTAAATAAGGCAAAATCGCCCCCCTGTAGAATAACCTCCCTGTGGGGTTATGAGGATTATTTAGCAATAATCCATAACTTCCTGGTGAAGATAAAGGATATGAACCAGAATTTATTCCTATTTCCCATTGTCCAGTTGTCAAAGAAAGGGGAAACTCCAGGATATTAGCATTATATGCCGTTAGTGTTCGGTAATAATCGCCAAAGGCTGGAGTAACTAAGGATGTTGCGGATAAATTCGCTAACTCTCTCCCGGCTAAAGTCAGTAATTCCGCTGAACCATTCCCTGGCAGAATCCACTCAGAAGGTAATTTATGAAAGCCTCCTAAAGCAACTCTAAGTTCACTGTAATCTGGTTGTGGATAGTGCCTAAGATTACTAATTTGGGAATAAATAGCCGCGATCGCGCTATTTGGTGGTCCCAAAGGACTGATGCTGGCAGAAAAATCCAGAATACCTTCAGGTGGACAGCCAGCTAGTGCTGCCGCCCAGGCTAAATTTCCACCGTGAACTGGTTGCTGCATCAATAAGAGGTTCCCTAAAACGTTATCTATTCTTTGGGTTCTTTTGGGGGTGCAACCTTTTCTCTAAACAGCTTACCAGCCGAGAAAGCAGGAACCCTAGTGGCAGGAATTTCCATCTTTTCGTTAGTTTTGGGGTTGCGACCTTCACGAGCCTTGCGTTCTCGTGATTCAAAGGAGCCAAATCCTACTAATGTTACTTTATCCCCAGAAGAGACAGCTTCAATAATAGTCTCCAAAGCAGCAGTTAACACAGCATCGGCTTGTTTTTTAGTAACACTAGCCTTTTCAGACACTGCATCAACTAATTCACCCTTGTTCATATCAAACTCCTTGATCTTTACTTGAGATTCTCGACAGTTGCACTGTGTGGCATCTTTGATTAATTCTCCCTAGAGAGAATTAGAAAAGTCGCTCTTTGGGATTATTGATGTTAGAAATACCTGTATATCCCATCAGATCGACTTTTCAATGAATCATTCTAAGGTGTTGTAGCCTGAACTGGATAGATGAAACCATTAATTTATATAGATTTCGGGTTTTTTTGTGCTTTTTCAGTAAATTTAAACCACAAAATATACAGATAAATTACCGCAATACTGAAAAATGCCCCAGATTTTTTTAGCTTTTGCTCTCAACCTGGTCATGGGTTAAGAGCAGATTAACATGATCAACTGACTGATACTTGACAATTTTTGATAGACTAAGCAACTGATTTTGACAACTTTTCACCCCTTGCAAATGTAATCATCAGGCTAAAATGATCCGATTGCGAAAATTCAAACAACTAGTTATTTGGGCATTGGTAGGCTTACTTACTAGTTGGTTAGTAAGTTGTAATACTGCTAATAATACAGTATCTCCTGCGGGTACACAAGCAACTGTTGAGTTTTGGACGATGCAACTCCAACCTCAATTTACTGACTATTTCCAAGGTTTGATTGCTAATTTTGAAACGGAAAATCCCGGTATCAAGGTCAACTGGGTTGATGTGCCCTGGGCGGCAATGGAGAACAAAATTTTAACATCTGTCTCAGCAAATACACCACCTGATGTCGTCAATCTCAATCCAGTTTTTGCTTCCCAACTGGCGGGAAGAAATGCTTGGTTAGACTTAGATCCCAAAATTTCTGACCCAGAACGTTCTTCTTATCTACCGAATATTTGGAAAGCTAGCACCCTGAATGGTAAAAGTTTTGGTATCCCCTGGTACTTGACTACCAGGCTAAATATTTATAACACTGATTTATTACAACAGGCAGGTATTAATAAAGTACCGTCAACCTATGCAGAATTGGCAGATGTCGCCCAGAAAATTAAAGACCAGACGGGTAAATATGCCTTTTTTGTCACTTTTGTACCCCAAGATTCCGGTGAGGTGTTGGAGTCATTTGTACAAATGGGCGTTACCCTAGTCAATGAGCAGGGTAAGGCGGCTTTTAATTCTCCCGAAGGTAAAGCAGCTTTTCAATATTGGGTGAATTTATATCAACAGGGGTTACTTCCCAGGGAGGCTTTAACCCAAGGACATCGCCATGGCATTGATTTATACCAGTCTGGACAAACGGCTTTTTTAGCTTCCGGACCTGAGTTTCTCAATACCATTGCTAGGAATGCTCCCCAAATTGCCAAGGCCTCCGCGATCGCACCCCAGATTACCGGTGATACTGGTAAAAAGAATGTGGCTGTGATGAATTTAGTTGTCCCCCGTGCTAGTCAACATCCCGATGCGGCCGTTAAGTTTGCTTTATTTGTCACCAATGACAAGAATCAGCTAGCCTTTGCTAAAGCTGCTAATGTTTTACCATCCACAAAACAAGCACTGGCAGATAGTTACTTTCAAAATGTCCCTGATACTGCTTCTACAGTGGAACGGGCGAGGGTGATTAGTGCGAAACAATTGCAACAAGCAGAGATTTTAACGCCAACTTTGAAAGATTCTAAACGTCTGCAAAAGGCGATTTATGAAAATTTACAAGCAGCGATGTTAGGTCAAAAAACTGTAGATCAAGCTGTGGAAGATGCGGCTCAAGAATGGAATAATAGGCTATAGTCTGAGATTTTAACCACATCCCCGACTGGTTCAACAGCCGGGGATCTATCCCCCCTGTCTGAAAAAATGACCGATTAAGTAGAGAGAACCACACAAAACAAGTTGATTATTTTTCTCATTAATAGCTGCGTCTAAGGCGGATGTTAAATCTGGATAGGTTTCACATCTGGACAATTCTGGACAAATTTTTACAGCTATTTGGGCTAGTTCTCTGGGGTCGGCTGAACTATGATCTGGGACTGGAACTAGATATAATTGGTCTTGCGATCGCAGTAAGGCTTGAAAAATATCTCCATGTTCTTTAGTAGAAAGCATTCCCATCACCCAAGTTAACCCAGGGGTGTGTAAACTGTCTACATAATCTCTTAATGCTTGAGCAGCTGCGGGGTTATGAGCGCCATCAATTAATAATTTGCGGTTTTTCCAACTCACCCATTGCATTCGTCCGGGCCATTGAGTTTTACTCATCCCGTTAACAATCGCTTCTGGGGAAATCTTCCAACCCTGGTTTTGCAGAATTTCTACACCAGCTAAAGCTAAGGCTGAGTTATTTAGTTGAATTTGCCCCTGTAATGGGAGAGGATATTTAATAACCCAGGAGTTTACCTGAGTTTCATATTCAGCCCATCCGGGGGAGATTTCATGAGCAGATCTTGGTGCAATATACGGGGATTGTAATTCTGCGGCACGCGATCGCACAACTTTTTGGGCATCTGGGGGCAATTTCCCCACCACAACCGGACACCCCGGTTTAATAATACCTGCTTTTTCCCTAGCAATATCCGCCACAGTCGGACCTAATTGCTGCCAATGTTCCCGGCTAATAGATGTAATTATAGTTACTAATGGATCTGAGCAAACATTGGTCGCATCCAACCGCCCCCCCAAACCCACTTCTATCACGGCCACATCAACTTGAGCTTGAGCAAAATACAACCAAGCAGCGGCGGTAATCACTTCAAACTGGGTTGGGTACTCATCATCAGCTTGAATAGCATCTTGGACTTGTAAGATTAATTGGCTGAACTTCTCACTAGTAATTGGCTGTTTATTAATACAAATGCGTTCAGTCCAATCAACTAAATGAGGAGAGATATAACAGCCAGTCTGATAACCAGCTTCAGTGAGTATAGAGTTAAGATAAGCACAAACAGAACCTTTACCATTAGTACCAGCAACGTGAATTACCGGAACTTGCAGATGGGGGTTACCCAGGTTAGCCAATAGTTTGATAATGCGGGAGAGTCCCAGATTAACGCCAAAATGCTGAAACGGTTTTAGTAAAGAATTTATATCCACAAACAGATGAGAAAGACAAGGTATATGAGGGAATAGGGCGAAAATACCCCATTTCCCCCCCAAAAAACGACTGTCCTGAATTAAGGAAACAGCCGATTTTATCGATAATTTTGTTTAAACTTAGGCTTCTCTGTTCAAAAAGTTTTGTACTTGTCTTAAAGCTGCAGCACCAATGTTAAATGCAGCCCAACTACCAGCAATGACAATGGGTGCAAGAACGATGACTATACGGTAATCGATATCCATATCTAGAACTCCTCTTTTAAGTGAAAATTAAAGTTTTATGAACTGTTCTCATGTTTATTTTTAACCTAATTGGCAAATTTTGCTAGTCCCATGGGATTACAAGTTTCAGCGGGGATTGCAATCATGTTAAGCATTGCTGCCTTCAGGCTAATTACCAATATATAGTTATATTACAATCTTTGGCACTATTTCTGGTGAGCAAAACCAAGATCATTTCCCGTTCCCCCATGAACTAAAGCTAACTTTTTGTAACGTTCTGCGTGTTCTATCAGTTCTGCGGCTTCGTTTTCTGGAACTGGGCGCAATACCTTACCAGGAACACCGACCACTAGAGACCGAGGGGGGACATTCTTAGTTACCACCGCGCCAGCACCAACGATGCTACCATGACCCACTCTCACCCCATCTAAAATAATTGCACCAATGCCAATCAAGCAGCCATATTCAATGTGGGCAGAATGTACCACGGCGCGATGGCCGATAGTGACATGATGTTCTAGAATTGTTGGTAAACCAGGGTCACCATGTAAAATTGCCCCATCTTGAATGTTTGTACATTCCCCAATATCAATGCGTTCTACATCTCCCCTAACTACTGCACCATACCAAATGCTGACCCCGGCTTGAATGTTTACCGAACCTATAACCACAGCATTGGCGGCGATGAAAGCTGCTTGAGAAAAATCGGGAGATGGCCAGTAAGAAGTTGTAGACACGATAGAATATGAATATGGTACCCACCGAACACTGGAGAAGCTCTAAAGTTTGAGGCTTGCTGCACAACCAGAATATCACAGTGTCACCTCTCTCATCTGAGTCAGATGCTAGTGAAGATTGTTTACGCTGAAACTCGGTTTCTTTGCAGCAATGAGCAAGCCTCGACAATAGAGGAGCCGAAGTGTCAAATCCAACTCGCTGGTGCTGGTGAAAACGACAATATGTTTTTATGCACTTCATGATGAATCCAGGCTTGCAGTACCCTATATTTGGCCCTGACATTCAGTGTCCCCACTGTCGTCAGTCTATTCCGGCTCTGACACTCACAGATACTTATTTGTGTCCCCGTCATGGTGCTTTTGAGGCCAACCCTAAAAATGGAGAGTTAGTTC
Organism: Anabaenopsis tanganyikae CS-531; assembly: GCF_029891675.1. NCBI lineage: Bacteria > Bacillati > Cyanobacteriota > Cyanophyceae > Nostocales > Nodulariaceae > Anabaenopsis > Anabaenopsis tanganyikae. Next base: position 15,871 of record NZ_JANQDF010000091.1, on the reverse strand, counting down.
ACCTCCAGTCGGGTCGTCATTGGCGACGCTGGAATAATGAATGGTATAGACAGCATACCCATCCCGATGGCATTCGCTTTGAAATCCACGAGGCATTGGATAAGCTGTATACTCAAGGTTACAGGGCAACACGGGTAATTATTGCTCAACGTTATCAGGAGTTGATGAGTGGCTATCTAGAACGTAGCACCCCTTGGCGTTCTGGAGACCCGGAAGCTACCTCAGCACGATTATATGGCTTACCCGTGGATTTTAGCCCCGATGCTTCCCAAGATCCCAGTTGGGATGTGATTAATTTTGATCTGGAAAAGGAACCTGGTGTACCTGTACGCTATCCCTATTTCCGATTATTTGAGTAACAGATGTAGAGACAATCGATCAATTGTCTCTACCAGGGGGTGACTAAATTATTATGCATCACGCTTCGATTCGCACTGCTAATATTCATCGGGCGATCGCATTCTATGAACTGTTAGGGTTTACAGTTTGTGAGCGCTTCACCACAGGCTATACTCTGGCTTGTTGGATGGAAGGTTTAGGGGGAAGAATCGAATTAATCCAAATTCCTCAACCTAAACCCGCACCAGATGCTTTTACCGATGAGCATTATGTGGGTTATTATCATCTGTCTTTTGATTTAACTACAATTACATCCGATTTACCCGGATGGTTGACAAATTTACAATCACGTGTTAATTGTGCAGAGAATTTACCACCCCTGAAAGTACTTTTAGAACCCACTCAGCAGCAAATAGGCGATCGCATTTGGGAGGTGGCTTTTATTGCTGATACTGATGGCTTACCCCTAGAATTTATTCGCTGTCTGGCTCAACTTGATTAGTTACAGGGTGTATTAAACCATGCTACAATTATTCTGGTTTTTTTGTAACATTGTCAAAATTAGTTAATATATTATCCCCTTGGCAAAATTTGGTTTAACTACTCAATGACTCGGTTATTTACAGAATTTTATCAAAATATATTCTACCCAATTCTACCTAATGTACTGCGTTTAATTCGCCAGTTCACTTTCCTATGTTTGCTGCTGTGCTTAGTTTTTGCGCTTCAGAGCCAGGCGATCGCCGCTGATTTTACAGATAATTTACTTAAACAGCCACCTAGAGAAATTACGATTAGTTTAGGTAATTCCGCTAATGAACTCAAATTTGAACCAGATCATTTAGAATTTGTCCCTGGTAAACGCTATCTATTACACCTAAATAATCCCAGCCAACTAAAACATTATTTCACAGCCAAAGATTTTGCTGATAGTATCTGGACGCAAAAAGTCGAAGCTGGCAAAGTAGAAGTCAAAGGCGCAATTCATGAACTAGAACTCAAACCCGGTGCAGAAGCGCAATGGTTCTTTGTGCCCATCAAACCCGGGAAATATAGCTTAAACTGTTCTATAGCCGGACATACAGCAGCAGGAATGACAGGAGAAATTGCTATACAGTAACTGATGACAGCAATCGCAAACCAGGCTTGGTAAAAATAAGCTAACTTAAATTTATAGCCATATCAGTCAGTCATCAGTAATTATTAAACTCTCCATGAACATTCTCAGTAACCTGCTCTCCCAAAAAACTCAGCCCCAAACCACACCAAAACAACACCGGGGAATTGAAATTAAATCCCCCCGGGAAATTGAAACCATGCGGCAATCAGCTAAAATTGTAGCTACCGTACTCAAAGAAATTTCTGAGATGGTCAAGCCGGGTATGACTACAGCTGATTTGGACGCTTACGCTGAAAACCGCATCCGGGAAATGGGCGCTACACCCAGCTTTAAAGGCTATCATGGCTTTACCGGTTCCATTTGTGCCAGTATTAATCATGAAGTTGTCCATGGTATCCCCAGCACTAAGAAAGTAATTCAAACCGGGGATGTGTTAAAAGTAGATACCGGTGCTTATTACGAAGGTTTTCATGGTGATTCTTGTATTACCATCGCCGTGGGAGATGTCACCCCAGATGCTGCTAAACTCATCCGCGTTGCAGAAGAAGCACTTTATAAAGGTATTGAACAGGTAAAGGCGGGTGCTTATTTACTTGACTTAGCCGGAGCCATAGAAGACCATGTAAAAAGTAATGGTTTTAGTGTGGTGGAAGGATTTACAGGGCATGGTGTAGGTCGGAATTTACACGAAGAACCTTCAGTTTTTAACTACCGCACCCGGGAAATGCCAAATGTGAAACTCCGCGCAGGAATGACTTTAGCAATTGAACCAATTTTAAATGCAGGTTCTAAGCATACTAGAATATTGTCTGACAGATGGACCGCTGTAACTGTAGATAATTCTCTATCAGCCCAGTTTGAACATACGGTTTTAGTGACAGAAACAGGTTACGAGATTTTAACAGACCGCACCCAAGTTTAATATACATAGTTTTGGGGACTCCGGTCCCTAATACAAACTTGGAGGTTATATAACTCCAGCCATAAGTAAATATACCCTGATAAATAGATATTTTAATTAATCAACATATGAATAACAATGATTTAGCTTTTACCCCAGCCCTAGAATTAGCCAAGCTGATTCGTGGTCGGGAACTATCACCCCTGGAATTAGTAGAATTATATTTAAACCGCATTGAGCAGTTTAACCCCCAACTAGGAAGTTATTTTACAGTCACAGCAGAACAAGCGATCGCAGATGCTCAGGCTAAAACAGAAATATTAACAACCACCTCAGAACTACCGCCATTTTTCGGTGTCCCCATTTCCATTAAAGACCTCAACGCCGTGGCTGGTGTACCCTGTACCTATGGGAGTCCAGCCTTATTACAAAACATCCCTAACTACGATGATGGCGTAGTCACTCGCATTAAACAAGCTGGATTTATTATCCTGGGTAAAACCGCCACCTCAGAACTAGGTTCATTTCCTTACACCGAACCTACAGGATTTCCCCCAGCGAGAAACCCTTGGAATTTAGAATACACCCCCGGCGGTTCCAGTGGCGGTGCTGCTGCAGCGGTAGCAGCGGGGTTGTGTGCCATAGCCCAAGGTTCCGACGGTGGCGGCTCTATTCGCGGTCCCGCCGCTTGCTGTGGTTTAGTGGGTATAAAACCATCAAGGGGTAGAGTCACCCATGCACCCGTAGGAAGTCCCGTAGCTGGACTTGGTACTAATGGACCGATCGCCCGGACGGTAGCAGATGCAGCCGCCCTTTTAGATGTCATGTCCGGTTATGTCACAGGTGATCCTTACTGGTTACCAGATCCTCAAACTTCCTTCCTCGCCGCTACCACAGAGAAACTCGGTAATTTACGCATCGCCTTTAGTACCAGTATCCACCCCCTGGGGCTAGCTGATGCTAACTGTCAGCAAGGGGTAATGCAAACAGTAGAATTATTAGCACAATTAGGTCATACTATAGAAGAGAAGTCCCTTGATTTGAGTGGGTTAGTAGAACCATTTCAAACTGTGTGGCAAGGTGCTGTCGCTGCATCAGGAATACCACCAGAAGCATTACAGCCGGTGAATCGCTTTCTCTTCTCCCGCATAGGTTCTGTGGGTGAGTATCTCCGGGCGGTTTCCCAAATGCAAATCCTAGCCAGGCAAATTGTGGCGTTTTTCGATACCGTAGATGTACTAGTATTGCCTGTATATTTACGTTCACCCATTCGGGTGGGGGAATGGGCTGATTTAACTCCAGAAGAGACATTCCAAAAAATTATCCACTGGGTAGCACCTTGTCCCGCTGCTAACGCCACGGGACAACCGGCTATAGCCATTCCTGTGGGTTTTGATGCTAACGGGTTACCTATGAGTGTACAGCTAGTGGGCAAACCCGCGGCGGAATCCACTTTAATTACTCTAGCAGCGCAATTAGAAGCCGCCAACCCTTGGATTCAACATCGACCCAACTTGGTATAGAAACACCAAGGACATCATAATATTGCGTAATTCCCCATGGGGAATTACGCAAGCTTAATTACACTTTCTTTAACCAGCTAAACATGGCGCGTAAATCTTTACCAACTTCCTCAATGGGGTGTTCAGCTTCTTGGCGGCGCATAGCAGTAAATCCTGGTTTACCAGCTTGGTTTTCTAAGACAAATTCCCGCGCAAATTGCCCAGATTGAATTTCGCTGAGGATTTTCTTCATTTCCGCTTTGGTAGCTTCGTTCACTACCCTAGGGCCACGGGTGTAGTCGCCATACTCAGCAGTGTTAGAAATACTATCGCGCATTTGGGCTAGTCCCCCTTCCACAACTAAGTCAACAATTAGTTTCACTTCGTGGAGACATTCAAAATAAGCTAACTCTGGTTGATAACCAGCTTCTACTAAGGTTTCAAATCCAGCTTTAATTAAGGCGCTTAAACCACCACATAATACCGCTTGTTCACCAAACAAATCTGTTTCGGTTTCTTCCCGGAATGTGGTCTCTAAAATACCAGCCCTTGTACCACCAATACCTCTAGCATAAGCCATGGCGCGATCGCGTGCCTGACCGCTAGCATTTTGATAAACTGCAAACAGCGCCGGTACCCCTTGTCCTTGCTCATAAGTCCGGCGTACTAAATGTCCCGGTCCTTTGGGTGCAACCATCACCACATCTACATTAGCAGGTGGGACGACTTGGCTAAAGTGAATATTAAAGCCATGGGCGAAGGCCAGAACCTTACCAGCTTCTAGATTTGGTTCAATTTCGTTTTTGTAAACTGTCTTTTGGACTTCATCCGGTAATAAAATCATGATGAAATCAGCAGCTTTCGCAGCATCGGCTACAGATTTCACAGTTAAACCAGATGCTTCCGCTTTGACTGCTGACTTACTACCCGGATATAGTCCCACAATCACATTTAAACCACTATCTTTTAGATTAAGGGCGTGGGCATGACCTTGGGAACCATAGCCAATAATGGCAATAGTTTTTCCAGCCAAAAGGTCTAAATTGGCATCTTCGTCATAATACATCCGGGCCATATGCATCTCCTGTCAGCAGCATTGTCATTAATTAGCAGGCTTTTGATCATACCTTAAATTGAGTAACTACAGACAGATCAATTTATAGACCTGGATTATACGTTTATTTTCTAGGCTCACTCAGAGGATGTTTGATAAGTTTTCCACAGGTAATTTTTATCTTAGGGAACAGGGAACAGGGAACAGGGAACACCGAAGGATTGGGGAAAACACAAAAAACAATCAAATCCAGTCCCCTCCCCTTACAAGGGGCTAGGGTGGGGTCAAGCAATAGTTGATACACTAATCATGACTTGACAAACATCCCCTGAGCGATCGCCCCACTATCCCTGAAATTTCCATCACAATGCATTTCACCCCAGGGACACCCAAAATGGTTGATAGCCAAAAACTGTTGAGAAACTAAACCTACTCCGTAAAACTCCTACCCACCTAGTTATTCGCGAATAATTCCTATATGGATCTAATTGCTTTTAGAGCAAAATTCTGATTTAATAGAAATTAATCTCAAGTATATCTAGAAGCATAATTAAAAGGTATTGTCAATAATATCAACTAAAAAAAACAGCATTACCGCAAAATCAGTCATCTTTGCATCCAATTGGTAGGAGGAGCACAATTGTTCTCTCAAGTAGCCATAGCAGTTGATTGTTTGATCAAAATCTGTAACAGTTCCGATTTAGGGAAAGCATGAAACGTCGCCAATTTATTTATTTAGGAATAGCAACTGCTAGCGCTGGATTAGTAGTTTCCTGCAATGGGAATTCTGATCAAACCGCCACACAGTTAGAATCAGAACTAGTAATTTACTCAGGACGCAACGAAAAACTCATCGGTGAATTAATCAAGCAGTTTGAACAACAAACTAACGCTAAAATTCAAGTCCGTTATGGTGATACGGCTGAATTAGCATCAGCAATTTTGGAAGAAGGTACAAATAGTCCCGCAGATGTATTTTTTGGTCAAGATGCAGGCGCTCTCGGAGCGCTACAGAAAGCCGGTAGAGCCGTAAAATTACCCGACTCCCTCCTGAATCAGGTCGATAGTGCTTACCGTTCTCCAGAGGGTAAATGGGTAGGTGTTACGGGTCGAGTCCGTACAGTAGATTACAATACTAAATTAGTCAAACCAGAGGAATTACCATCCTCAATTTTTGGCTTTACTGACCCGAAATGGAAAGGGAAAATCGCCTGGGCACCTACCAATGGTTCGTTTCAATCCTTTGTCACTGGGTTACGGGTTGCCGAGGGTGACGAGAAAGCAAAAGAATGGTTAAAAGGTATTAAAGCTAACCAGCCAAAAGTGTATCCTAACAACACATCAATAGTTGAAGCTTTAAGTCGTGGTGAAATAGCTGTAGGACTTGTTAACCATTACTATTTGGAACGAATTAAACAAGATAATCCTCAAGTTCCTGTCGCACATCATTTCACTCAAGATGTTGGGTCTTTAGTCAATGTCGCCGGCGTAGCGATTGTCAATACTGCCAAGCATCCTAATATAGCTCAAAGGTTTACAGAATTTTTGCTCAGTCAAGATGCTCAAAACTATTTTGCTAATCAAACTTATGAGTATCCTCTGGTTTCGGGAATTTCTCCCCAAGGGAATTTGAAATCACTCACTGAAATTCGCCAACAAAATAAAAAAATTGATTTGAGTAACCTCAATGATTTGGAGAAAACACTACAAATCATGCAGGAAGTAGCAGTCATTTAAGCCGATCTGGCTCTTGGTTAGCTCACACCAGCAGAACCTGCTGAGAAAAAAGTTGAGAATTGTTCTTGCTTACTAGGACTACTTAATGATAATACTTATAAGTAGTCAACTCTATTGAAAAATATTTCTGTTAAGGAAAAATCGAGGGTAAAAAATTGAAAACTTTCTCATTAAAGCAAGTTTCAGCCGGAGCTTTAGCTTTCATGCTCACTTGGGGAATTGGTCTGAGTGTAAATGCACAGACAAAAACTATCACTATCTATTCAGGTAGAGGAGAAAAACTGATTTCGCCCTTACTCGAACAAGCCGAAAAAGACCTGGGTATGAATATCCAAGTGCGTTATGGTGATACTGCGGAGTTGGCTATTGCTCTTGTAGAAGAGGGTAAAAATACCCGTGCTGACTTATTTTTTGCTCAAGATGCAGGTGCTTTAGGCGCGTTAGAAAGACGCAAGCTAACTACAACCATTTCGCCTGACCTACTCAACCAAGTAGATCCGCGCTTTCGTTCTCCCCGGGGAAATTGGATGGGTATTTCTGGACGGGCGCGGGTATTAAACTATAATACGAATCGCGTCCGACAAAGTGAACTACCAAAGTCTATCTGGGAGTTAACCAGACCACAATGGCGCGGTAAGGTAGGATGGGCTCCAACTAACGGTTCATTCCAATCATTTGTTACCGCCATGCGCACCCTGGAAGGAGAAACCAGAACTCTGGAATGGCTACGAGCTATGAGAGCTAATGGCACAAAAGTTTACCGCAACAATACTACAATTGTCGAAGCCATAGGACGCGGAGAAGCTGATATCGGTCTCACGAATCATTACTACTTAGCTAACTTCAAAAAAACTAATCCTAATTTCCCTGTGGCGACTCACTACACTAATAAAGACCCAGGATCGATGATTAACATCGCAGGTGTCGCAATTATGGGATCCACCAAGCAAAAATCAGACGTAGAAAGATTTATTGGCTACCTACTCAAACCAAGTTCACAAACATACTTTGCTACACAAACAAATGAATATCCTTTAGTCAAAGGAGTAGCAGGGCCAGCAAATCAAGTACCATTAAGTCAGATTCAGGGGCCAAATATTAACCTCACTAATTTACAAGATTTAGAAGGAACCTTAGAATTGCTACAAGAGGCAGGAGTTTTGTAAAAATTGAAATCATCGGTTCGCCCTCCATTATTTCTCATATTAGCGGCGGGGGTGGTAGCTGTGGCTATTACCCTACCGTTAGTATATTTAGTGATTCGCGCAGTTGGTATTGGTGGGGATGAGTTTTGGGCATTAATCACTCGTCCCCGTAATATTGATGTATTCTTACAGAGTGCTGCTATGGCGGCAACAGTGACTGTATTTTCTGCAGTGATTGCCGTCCCATTAGCTTTTTTAACAGTGCGGACAGATTTACCAGGACGGAAATTTTGGGTAGTGGCCACCACATTACCCTTAGCAGTTCCTAGCTATGTGGGCAGTTTTGCTTTGATTGCCACCTTAGCACCCAGAGGCAGTTTTTTACAAATATTACTAGAACCTTTGGGAGTAGAAGAGTTACCTTCTATTTATGGTTTTCCCGGTGCGGTTTTAGCAATTACTTTGTTTACTTACCCTTACTTACTCCTGAGTGTACGTTCAGGACTACAAGGTATAGACCCTTCTATAGAAGAAGCCGGGCGCAGTCTGGGTTATGGTAGTCACGAAACCTTTTTTAAGGTGGTTCTACCTCAACTGAAACCATCAATAATTGCCGGGGGGTTATTAGTAGCTTTGTATGCGCTGCGAGATTTCGGTACACCCTCTTTAATGCAGTTTGACTCCTTTACAAGGGTAATTTTCATGCAATACAAAGCTAGCTTTAACCGCAACACAGCCGCAGTGTTATCTTTAATGTTGGTAACACTGGTACTGTTGATTTTATGGCTAGAGTATCGCATGCGATCGCGCGCTGCATATTACACTCGCGGATCCGCCTCCCTGCGTCCCCCCAAAATTGTCAAATTAGGAATTTGGAAATGGCCAGCTCTGGGCTTTTGCCTACTGATCACTAGCTTCGGTGTAGTGTTACCAGTAGGTATCACCTTATTTTGGCTAATTCGCGGGATCAACAGCGGTTACAACTTCCCCAACTTGTTACCCAGTATCCTCAACTCAGTTTCAGCAGCTGGATTAGGTGCGATCGCTGCTACAATATTTGCCTTACCTGTAGCCATCCTATCAGTCAGATTCCCCACCAAAATCAGCGCCATCATTGAACGCTGCTCATACATCAGTTTTGGCATACCAGGAATTGTCATCGCTTTATCATTAGTCTTTTTTGGGGCTAACTACTTACCCTGGCTATATCAAACATTACCAATGCTGGTATTTGCCTATTTAGTCTTATTTCTGCCCCAATCAATGGGAGGAATACGCACTAGTCTTTTACAAATAAATCCCCAGCTAGAAGAATCAGCACGCAGCCTAGGTAGAACTCCTTGGGAAACCCTAAAAGAAATCACCCTTCCCCTAGTCAAACCAGGTTTAATCAGTGGTGCAGTACTAGTATTTCTCACAGCCATCAAAGAATTACCCGCCACAATGTTACTAGCACCCATAGGCTTTAACACCCTAGCCACAGAAATTTGGCAAGCCACAGAAAACGTAGCTTTTGCCGATGCGGCCGCCGCCTCCCTCACCATGCTGCTAGTTTCCATGGGTTCAACCTTATTAGTACTATCTCAAGAAAACGTTAAAGAAGACAAAGTAATACCTAACCCCAAAACACAACCCAAATTTTAATTTCCTCATCGCTTTATTTCTTATCTACCATGCAACAAGCAATTGTCCAATTAGAAAATATCACCAAGCAGTTTTCCCCAAATGTCCCTCCCGCCGTCAATAACGTCTCCTTAACCCTCCAACAAGGAGATATATTAGGATTACTCGGCCCCTCTGGTTGCGGTAAAACTACCCTGTTGCGCATGATTGCCGGCTTTGAGAAGCTGCAATCGGGAACAATTAAAATTGGCGGTAAAATAGTTGGTAACGGTTCTGTTTCTGTTCCCCCCGAACACCGCGACATCGGTATTGTCTTTCAAGACTACGCACTGTTTCCCCACTTAACCGTCGCCGAAAATGTCGCCTTTGGCTTAAAACATTCCACACCACAGCAAATACAAAAACGTATCAGCCAAGTCATTGAACTAGTCAACCTGCAAGGCTTAGAAAAACGTTACCCTTACGAACTCTCAGGCGGACAGCAGCAACGAGTCGCCCTCGCCCGCGCCTTAGCACCCCAACCTCAACTCATGCTGTTAGATGAACCCTTAAGCAACCTAGATATACAAGTGCGGTTGCGCTTGCGCGAAGAAATCCGAGACATCCTCAAAGCCGCAGGTACTTCAGCCATATTTGTTACCCATGACCAAGAAGAAGCGCTAGCAATTTCCGATTTAGTCGGTGTCATGAGACAAGGAAACTTAGAACAAATAGGCACACCAGAAGAAATTTACACTCATCCTGCATCCAGGTTTGTCGCTGAATTTGTCACCCAGGCTAACTTCCTTCCCGCCCGCCGTCAAGGTAATATTTGGGAAACCGAAGTAGGTAATTTTGAATTACCAGTTAACCTCAGCAACGATACCGGCGAAATCATGATCCGTCAGGAAGGCTTAAGATTAGAACCAGCCACTGATTCGGCTGTATTTATTCACAGCCGCAGATTTTTAGGCCGAGAGTATCTCTATTGTTTAAAAACCGCCTCCGGGAAAGAAATTCATGCTCGCACCATCGCTGATATTCCCCTACCCATCGGCGCACGGGTGCAATTATCTGTCCCAAATGATACTGTTCAGGTGTTCACACCATAGATTTTCACCCCTTAAAGATTTATAGTTAGGGTTACTGCCCTACTTTTATCTAATTAGTTCTTTAAGATTTGATTTCAAACCTTGACATTCAGACCGCCTTACCTGAACTTTCTAGAAACAGAACTACAACTACCTCAAACAAATAAAACTCAACATTTAGTCATTGATTTATTTGCCGGTTGTGGTGGGTTAGCCCTGGGCTTTGAAGCTACAGGTTTTCCAACAATTGGTTACGAAATTTTAGCAGATGCCTGCGCGACATATCAACATAATCTGCCGAGTGTCTGTCATCAGGTTAATTTAACACCATTATCTGATTTAATTGAGAAAGCTACAGTTATAATTGGCGGTCCCCCTTGTCAACCCTTTAGCGTCAGTGGTCATCAATTAGGCTTAAAAGATAGTCGTGATGGCTTCCCAACTTTTCTTGCTGCTGTTGAGCGTTATCGTCCTCAACTAGCTTTGTTTGAAAATGTCAGGGGAATGCTATTTCGTAATCAGAAATATTTTGCAGAAATTGTTTTAGCCTTAAAAAAACTTGATTACATAGTTGAATGGGAAATTTTAAACGCCGCCCACTATGGTGTACCTCAAAAACGAGAGAGACTGTTTTGTGTAGCACATAAAGGCGGGTGGGAGTGGCCGGAAAAAACACATTTATATTCACCTTACACTGCTGGAGAAGCCTTGGGAGAATTAGCATATTTAGCACCACCTAATTCTAAATTTCTGACTCCTAGCATGGATGAATATATTAAAAAGTATGAGATAGCTTCTAAATGCATCAATCCTAGAGATATTCATTTGGATTCCCCTGTCAGAACAGTCACTTGTAGAAATTTATCCAGTCCAACCGGTGATATGTTACGCATCCGTTTACCAGATGGACGCAGAAGAAGGCTGACAGTTCGTGAGGGCGCGCGTCTACAAAGTTTCCCTGATTGGTTTCAATTTCAAGGTTCCCAAAACAATCAGTTTAACCAGATTGGTAATGCTGTACCTCCTTTATTAGCAAAGGCTTTAGCGAATTCTGTACAAACTTATTTGCACAGTCATCAATACTCTTATCATCTTCACAGCTTCATTTATTAAATTCTAAAACCTTGCTTTTACCAGGATTCATTAACCCATAAGGATCAACCATTTCCTTAAACTTTAACTGCTCAGGGTCAATCACCTTTCTCCCCCCATCTTCAATAATATATGTGTGGGGATTAGCAATAGATACCCCCTTGGCTTCGTGATAGCGAATAATTTCATTTAGGCGTTCTTCTGTGGTGTAACGCACCAGCTGTAAAGCACCTGGAATGACCCTCCCATTCACTCGGAAAAATTCTAAATGCATCATCACTTCATCACCAAAGTAATGATACATATGCTCTACCAGTTCCAAATTAGGATCTGGCGGAAACATACTTTGTAAGTAGGTAATTGAATGATCTATACTCCGGGCGTGAAGGGTGGTGTGATTCCAAGTAAATTCCCCCAAGTTCAGACTTTTTTCTGCAACTGGTTTTTTATAGGTAATCTGTCCACCATATTGCTGCACTAAACCGGGTAATAATTCTAAACTTGGTTCCGCCAACATTAACAAGACTGAGTGACTACCTTGGGAAATATACTCTTGTAGTGAGTGAAAGTATTCGGGAATGGGCGCTGCAAACACCGCAATTAATTTTTTAATCATCCCATCCGCATTACCCAAGGCTTGCCCAAACCTCCCAGCTGCCATAAAATCGTTAAAAGTAACAATCACTTCCGCCCAAGGGTAAGCAGGCCCTAAGGGAATTTCCGCCTCAGTAATAATGCCATTGATACCCCAGACATGAGTTACTTTACTGACATCATCACCTCGTAATTCCATGACACGGGGCTGGTCTTCTAAGGTTACCACTCGCAGAGCTAAAATATTACCGCGATCGCCTAACAACCCATATTGTATTGACCCAATCCCCCCACTTCCACCAGCAATAAACCCAGCAATAGTCGCTGTGCGGTATGTCGAGGGTGCCATCCGGATTTCCCAGCCTATTTCCCTAGCTTTTTTATCTATAGCCGCCAACTTTACCCCAGCTTCTACCCGTGCTACCCCCGGTTTTACCCAAGGTATCCCCTGCATCTGCGACATATCTAAAATTACGCCCCCATGTAAAGGCACACATTGCCCATAATTACCAGTTCCCGCACCTCTCACAGTTATAGGTATTTGGTATTCTACACAAGCCTGGGCAACTTTTATTACCTCTTTTTCATTGCTGGGACGGACAACCATATCCCCAACTTTTCCTTGCAGCTTTGGTATTAGAACTGGGCTAAAGGTGTGATAATCCTGAGATAATTTGGCCACGTGGCTAGGTTCGGTAATAATTTCTAGACCTGAGAGAGAGTTAACCAGAGTATCTAATATTTTTGTCATAGTTTATATATCCTTTTGCCTTGTCGTATTTTTGACACACTTAACCCCCAATGCTATATTAACCCTGCGTCCCTTTGTCTTTTAACCTACTTATTTTACGCATCACCACTGATAAACTCACAGCAACTCAGGGGATGAATTGCTGTTCATATCTACCAAACACAGAATTGACTCTTGTGGCAGATGGTTGATATGCCAAGAATGGGTTACCATGCCGACCAGAACCGGCTAACCGTCCGCGCTAGCATCTCCACAAAAAAAGGTAAATTATACTTATAGATTTGTAATAATTATAACTCAAAAATAGAAACATTGAAAAAAAAGTTCAACACTTTTGAAATCACTCTGCATAATCTGAGTAAATTTCCTTAAAATCTATCAAGTGAGAGCGCGAGGCTACTAAGATTGGACGACAACTATCAAACTTACCTAAACCGAGTAGCAAGAATGACGCTACCAGAAGCTTACAGATCCCAAATTCAGCATATTCAGGAATCTGGTAAGTTTCATTTACATTCTGGACTCAGACAACCTACACCTTTTCCTGGGTATTCACTCATTACCCCACCGGGTGACGAAGATGCGAAAAACTCTACCTTCTATACAAAATTACAATCTTACCAGCAGGAACTTTTACAGCTACCTGTCAATAGTGATTTGATTGTCCCCGTACCCCCTACTAGCTTTCATTTGACTTTAGCTGACTTGATTTGGGACAGTGCTTATCTTCATACCTGCGAAAAAAACCCGGAATTTGAACAAGAGTTACGTTCCTGTTGTGCTGAAATCTTGCAGCAATATCAACAATCCATCACAAACCGAACCCCTCCGATTCAATGGCAAATGCTCGGGCTGATAGTCATGCCGAGAGCCATAGGTGTTTGTTTAGTCCCTCAAGACCAACGTTGTTATGAGCAGATTATTCAATTTCGCCGCCAAATCTATCAAAATCCCAACTTAATGGCTTTGGGTGTTGAACAGCATTATCACCTGACAGCCCACATTACATTGGGCTATTTTGGCGACATTTCCTCAGATTTAGACCGTACAAATTTCACCACTATGCTGTCTGAATTGAATCAGCAATGGCTGGAAAGTTCTCCAGAATTTTTCATCCACTCTGTGGAACTACGAAAATTCGATGACATGACCCACTATTATCGTCAACCAGACTGGCCGAGCTTAAATTTTTAGATTTAACCAAGACCTGGACGGCTAAAAGCCGTCCGTTGGTCTTCCCCATTCCCCGCCTCAACCAATCAATTCATCAATCAAACCACACCAGACATCCTCTGAGACTTCCCTTGAGCTCAATTGCAGATAATTGGGCTGAACATTACTTCAAGCCTAATTTCACACCCTATCTGAAATCTTGCTGGTTCAGCTTGTATTTAATTATGTTCATACTCAATTGAGATAGCTAAAGCCCATTTATACTTACGACTTGAGTTGTTTAAATTACAGTCTTACTAATTGATTGTTCCCAAAGTAAGTACGTAAAATATCCAGACCAGGAATGTAAAATTAATGGCTCTCAACTGCTTTCTGACGCTATCTTTATTAGACTATAAAGGGGATATCAAGTGATCAGAATTTTATTGGATGCTGATTTAATACTAGAAGCTTTGATGAATCGCCAAGAATTTACAGAAGATATTAGACAATTATTAGACCAAGTAAATCCAGCTATTCAGATGTACCTGACAAATCTCGGCGCGCAAAAAATTTCTGCCTATGCCAGATGCTTAAACGGTAGTAATATTGCTGAGATGATATTATATTGGTTACAGGAAAAAATTGCACTCTCTCAGGTTAACCCCCACATTCTCCAAAAGGCACGTTCATTACCCCTGAGGGATTTTGAATCTGCTGTAGAGTTATGCTGTGCTAAGTATTGGCAATTAGATGCAATTGTCACTCATAAACAAGAAGATTTTATATTGTCTACAAATAACTTGTGGGTTTGGTCAATAGCAGACTTGCGCTTACGTGCAAACCTAGAAAATCAGCTACAAGCCACTAGATTTAACATCTCCCATCCTTGAGAGAGAGTCGATTCTCAACAGTTGTAATCTTCCTCAGTAAACCCGGCTTTAAGTGGTATCGTTCTCTATAACTTGTTGTCATATCTTGTTTATATAGCATTTCCCATGCTCGTGAGGTACAATTTTTTTTAGTTTGAGGGAACACACCGAACACGGTATGGCTAACGCCACGCTATCGCTATCGACTTCGCTCACCGACCCCACAAAAAACAATCAAATCCATTCCCCTCCCCTTACAAGGGGATGGCTAGGGAGGGGTAAAACAATAGTTGATACACTAATCATGACTTGACAAACATCCTCTCGCGTTTCCCCGGCTACCTCAAAGCTCAGGTCTGTCACCCTGCCGTATTATATTGATAGTTAACTTACCTCCCCCGTGGGAAAATCAAACCCGATTCCCATAGGACGTTTACAAATGCTAAACTACTTCCATAGCGGTAAAGCTCATATATAAAAGGCGAAGTAGGTAAGCGTGGACAACTCCTGTAAGCCAGGCTTTGCCACTGCCTTTCAAAGACATCTAGAAACCCGGTGGCAAAAATCCTAAATCCTATACAAATGTGGGAGTCTTAGCACCAGTTTCCTTAAATGTCGCATCAAACGCTGTCCGGCGGTCGGTGTACCCTTTTAGATGCGGTAAGTTCTACCATGTCAGCCTCTGGAGTGGACGTGTAACTAATTGTAACTTATTTGCTTAAAACAAGCAAATCTCATTAACTCACGCTACACTAAAAGTAGTTGATTTAATGAGGTTTTGATGCAACATATCACTCCCAAGGAAGCAGCTAAAATCCTTGGTGTCCATGTCTCCAGTCTCAGGAGATGGGAAAACGAAGGTAAGCTTAAAGCAATCCGTACACCAGGCGGTCAAAGGCGGTTCATCCTCGAAGAAGTC
>NZ_JANQDF010000090.1:0-21603 GCF_029891675.1 Anabaenopsis tanganyikae CS-531 | reverse complement strand
AGATGGGAGTTTCTAACCTTCGTCTCCTCTAGATGCTTAATCCTGACTGCAAACTATAAATCCAGTCCCCTCCCCTTGTAAGGGGAGGGTTAGGGTGGGGTCAAACCTTTGGCGACATCTGTCACCTATTCGGTTACATCCGCTAGTGAAGCATTTTCTAAATAAAGACCGAAATTTAAGTACCTCTGGTTATTATCAGCGGTTTGCCACACCGGCGCAGTTTGACCTTTGGCAATTTGGGTGAGTTCGGCTAAAACTTTTTCAGGGTCGCTTCCGGGTTTGACTGTAAATAATTGATTCTCACTATCACAGGTTCCACCGAATTTAGGGGCGCAGATCACTCCTGACCCCCTAATTCTACCGTGGGTCATGTATGTTAACTGACCTTGATTGTAAAATTTTTGGAATTTTTGACTTATTTCTTCACAGCGTTTTCTGGGTGTCCACCCGGTGTTGGGGAAGGAGTCAGATTCCCAAGCAATGATTCTCCGGTGTTGTTTTGCTTCAGGTATAAACGCCACGGTGGCGGGAACTGTCCGCAGTCCGCCGCTGCGGCTAGCAATTGAGCGACAAACAAAGCTGATTTGATTGGGTATATTTTGACTCGAAGCAGGGGTAGTACTGAGGGTAAATGTCAGTGCTGTTAAGGCTACAGCGCTAGTTAGTTTTGGTAGATGCATGGTTTTAAGTTTAAATAGATGGGGAGATTACTTAACCGTCCAGGTGGAAATACATAAACCTGTGACGTATGTATATTTTACATTGTTCCCAAGGTTTTTGGTTAAATTACCACTAATTAAGAAAATATCTCTGGGTTTTGGCAGTAATATGATTGTTGTTGAGGGTTGACGGTTGACTGTTGACGGTTGACTGTTGACTGCAGATCGCCCTGTGTAGGTGTTCTGATTGGATTTGACCCCACGCCCAACCTGACCAAGGGATGGGGTATATGGAATAGCGAACTGCTTGCAGCAGCGCTTCGCTATCGCATCTTGTCAAGATAATTAAATACATAATCTTCTAGTCAGATTTATCTGACTTTAGCTTTGAGACGGGGGTTTCTAACCCCTGGCTCCCCGTGTAGCATCAAACTGGGTTTTTAACCCCAGAGCGATCTGCTTGCAGCAGCGCTTCGCTATCGCCTTTAACACCGCTGCGCAGCGATCGCCATTGACACAAAACAAATATACTTATATACAACTTTTGCTAGTTTTGTATTAGATATTCCCTTAGTTCAACAAATCATGAGGTGGGATATGACGGTATTAAGAGAATCACCATGGTATCAGGAAATACTCAAAGAGGGATTACAGCAGGGGGAAAAACAGGGATTACAACAGGGATTACAACAGGGACGACTGGAAGGACGACTGGAAGGGGAAACCCAATTGGTTCTACGTCAGTTACAGCGTCGCTTAGGAACCTTGGATGATACAGTAAAACAGCAAATTCAAATGCTACCAGTAGAGCAACTAGAGAGTTTAGCAGAAGAGTTACTAGACCTTAGAGATATGCAACAGTTACAAACTTGGTTAGAACAGCTTTCTTGACGGTTGACTCTAGCAGGGCGATCGCCCGGCGTAGGTGTTCTGATTGGGTTTCCACCCCCACCCTGACAAAGGGATGGGGTATATGGAATAGCGATCGCCTCATCTGTTGTTAAACGCAAAGGGGCGCAAAGGTGGGCGCAAAGGTACGCAGAGGTTTGTTTGTGATTTGTGTTTGAGGGTGTTGTGGTTGGGTTACAATCAGTTGTAGTAAGTCTTAATCTGCTAATCTGTGTAAGTATGACCATGCACAATTCCGTTGAATTCCAAGATGCTTTTGATGTTATTGTGGTGGGTGCAGGTCACTCCGGTTGTGAAGCGGCTCTTGCTGCTGCTCGTCTCGGCTGTCGGACTTTGCTACTAACACTCAATTTAGATAAAATAGCTTGGCAACCTTGTAACCCGGCGGTGGGTGGCCCGGCTAAGTCTCAGTTGACCCATGAGGTGGATGCTTTGGGGGGGGAAATTGGCAAGGTTGCAGACCGCACCTATTTACAAAAGCGCGTCCTCAATTCTTCACGGGGTCCGGCGGTGTGGGCTTTACGCGCTCAAAGTGATAAGCGGGAATATGCGGCGGTGATGAAGGGTGTTGTGGAAAACCAAGAAAATCTGACTATCCGGGAGGGGATGGTTACGGATTTGGTTTTGGGTGCTAATGATGAGGTGATTGGGGTTGAAACTTATTTTGGTGTGGGGTTTCAATGTCAAGCGGTGATTTTGACAACTGGGACGTTTTTGGGTGGTAAAATCTGGGTAGGTAATAGGTCTATGGCCGCTGGACGAGCTGGCGAGTTTGCGGCTGAGGGTTTGACCCAAACTCTCAACCGCTTGGGTTTTGAAACCGGTAGGCTGAAAACGGGTACGCCCGCACGGGTAGATAAGCGATCAGTGGACTATACTAAGATGACTATCCAACCAGGAGATGAGGAGGTACGCTGGTTTAGTTTTGACCCCCAGGTGTGGGTGGAACGGGAACAAGTTCCCTGTTACATCACCCGGACTAATGCAGATACTCATCGTTTAATTCGGGAAAATTTACATCTATCACCGGTTTATGGTGGTTGGGTGGAAGCTAAGGGACCTCGCTACTGTCCCAGTATTGAAGATAAAATAGTCCGCTTTGCTGATAAGGAAAGCCACCAAATCTTTATTGAACCGGAAGGTCGGGACATCCCAGAATTATATATTCAAGGGTTTTCTACGGGGTTACCGGAAAATCTGCAGTTGCAAATGTTACGCACTCTGCCGGGGTTGGAAAATTGTACTATGTTGCGTCCGGCTTATGCTGTGGAGTATGACTATTTACCCGCTACTCAGTGTTATCCTACACTGATGACTAAGAAAATTAATGGTTTATTCTGCGCGGGACAAATTAACGGTACTACTGGTTATGAAGAGGCCGCAGCTCAAGGAATTGTAGCGGGTATTAATGCAGCACGGTTGGTTCAGGGTAAACAGATGATTGTTTTCCCCCGTGAACATAGTTACCTTGGTACTTTGCTTGATGATTTGTGTACTAAAGATTTACGGGAACCTTACCGGATGCTCACTAGTCGCTCTGAGTATCGGTTATTGTTGCGGTCCGATAATGCTGACCAACGTTTAACACCTTTAGGAAGGGAAATCGGTTTAATTGACGATCGCCGTTGGGAGTTGTTCACCAGTAAACAAACGCAGATTAGTCAAGAAAAAGACCGTTTATATAATACCAGAATTAAGGAACATGACCCCATCGGTCAGGCGATCGCCTGTGCATCCCAACAAGCTATTAAAGGTTCTATCACCCTAGCTGATTTACTCCGTCGTCCAGGATTTCATTACATTGACCTGGAACGTTACGGACTGGGAAACCCCACCCTCAACCAAGGGGAAAAAGAAGGCGCAGAGATTGACATCAAGTATTCTGGTTATCTGGCTAGACAACAACATCAAATTGAACAGATTACCCGTCAGGCTAACCGTCAGCTACCCGCGGACTTAGATTATAACACAATTGATACCCTTTCTAAAGAAGCGCGGGAAAAACTCACCCGTGTCAAACCCTTAACCATCGGTCAAGCTGCACGGACTGGGGGCGTAAATCCCGCAGATATTAACGCTTTGTTAATATATTTGGAGTTACGTAAAACTAAAACTCAGTCAGAGTTGACCGCTTCGGCTTAATTGCAGGTGATTCTAGTGCGATCAGTAATTAAAGTAACTTATAAACCAGATAACTTGAGGGTAAATACTTGTAATAATACTAGGTGGGGTTGAGGAATGATAACCCCATCATGGCAGAGTTATAGGACTCTGTGATGGGTTTCAACGTCGTTTAATTCAACAGACTTTGATACAATGTTGGCTTTAAAGTTGACAACTACCAACGTGAGAAAAGAAATTCACCCCCCAAACCAGTTCTTTCTCCCCAAACCAACACTCGTAAACTGGAAGATGGCCTTCTACTGCTGTGAGGTCAAAAATAATATCAATGTAGTATAACCAACTTCCTCCTTTCCTCCATCCTATTTTTTCCCCGAAGGCTCTCCAAATATCATAATCCCATTGTTTCTTTCCTCCCAAACTTTGATAAATGCTTTGATAAATGCGTTTCTGTACAGAAAACCCAAAGCGTCCATGACTGTATTTCACCCATAATTGGTCTATCATACCCAAGTCTTCACAGGGAAAATTATCAATACTCTCATGGTTTAACCAACCTTCTTTTTCCCGTTTCGCCACCCCTAACATTAAGCGTCTAGTCTCATCATCTGCGTCTCTCCACCTTTTATGCAGAAGTAGGTCACGCAGATTCTTATAGTCCACCCCGATAGCTGACTTTAATGATCCATCTTCAAATATACTCAGGGCTTGTTTTACCTTGGCTTCTGTGCGAGACTGCAACAAGGAATAAGCAGCATTTTGTACTTGTGGCGACTGATCATTTAAAGCCTGAACTAATATATCTAAACCTGCTTCACTATAATTCAAAGCTTGTGCAAGTGCGGCAATTCTCACCAGGGGGTCAGGGTCACTATACCGGAATATCACCCCTTCAAGACCACCTAAAACTACTGCAAACTCAGGACTGGGACTGTGACCACCAAGGACAGCATCATATTCTCCGGGTTGATTGTTCATAGTGAATATTGGGACTTACATCTAGTCATAATTATGAATGTTCTTGGGGTAAAAAGAACAAGTGTGATTTTTATCTATGGTTGGGGAATTTTTTGATCTTTTCAGTCTCCGGCTGCGGGGAGGGTAAAATTTTATTTACAACTACTAATATCTACTGTATGCCATAATATCCTAATACATAGATAAACCAATGCTATGCTAGATACACTAGATTTAACAGTTTCCTTAGACAAAACCATCTACAAGTCAGAAATTGACAGGCTAATGTATCAACTGCGAGAACTGCAAAATGCCTGTTGGAATAAAAAGTTACCTGTAATTGTGGTATTGGAGGGTTGGGCTGCTTCTGGTAAGGGTAGACTAGTAAAGCAAATGGTTTCTTACATGGATCCACGGGGATTTCAGGTACATCCTATCTGGCCACCCACCCCAGAAGAACGTAAATATCCCTTCCTCTGGCGATTTTGGGAAAAAATACCCGCCCAAGGTAAAATTAGCTTTTTCTATCACAGTTGGTATACTCATGTTCTCGAAGAACGTCTGTTAGAGCGGGTCGGAATTAATCAAGTTCCCACAGTACCCACCCTGATGGCACAAATTAACGCCTTTGAGCGCCAAATGGTGGATGATGGGACTGCGATCGCTAAATTTTGGTTACATCTAAGCCGTAAAGAATTGAAAAGTCGTTTAAAAGAATATGCTAAAGATCAATTAACTGCTTGGCGAGTCCGCAAAGAAGACTGGAAGCAAGAAAAACACTATGACCGTTACACCAGCTATGCAGAAGAGATGCTAGTACAAACTAGTACAGGTTTTGCCCCTTGGACTTTAGTAGAAGCAGACTCCGAGCGCTGGGCGCAGGTGAAAGTACTTACCCAGCTAGCTGCAACCTTAACATCTGCATTGGATAGGCTAAAAATTCAGCTTCCCACCCCCACTTTACCACCACAAACCCAGTTAGAACCCACCGAGTTAGACTTACTCGCACAAGTCGATTTAAGCTTAAGTCTTCCCGAACCAGAATACCAAGAAAAATTACTCCAGGAGCAAGTAAAACTACGCAAGTTACAATTAAGCATCTATAAACATCAAATTCCTGTACTGGTAATATTTGAAGGTTGGGATGCAGCAGGTAAAGGCGGCGCAATTAAACGCCTCACAGATATTCTCGATCCGCGTAGTTACTTTGTTCATCCCTTCCCAGCGCCCACAGATGACGAGAAAGTTCATCATTACCTCTGGCGATTTTGGCGACGATTACCCACATCTGGGATAATTGGCATTTTTGACCGCTCTTGGTATGGTCGGGTATTAGTGGAGCGGGTAGAAGGTTTTGCTTCGGAAATCGAGTGGCGCAGAGCCTACCGCGAAATTAATGAGTTTGAGGCTCAGTTAACCACTGCTGGCTATGTTTTAGTTAAGTTATGGCTACACATTAGCCCAGAAGAACAACTTGAGCGCTTTACATCTCGTAAAAATGACCCTTTTAAGCAGTACAAACTTACCAATGAAGACTGGCGGAATCGGGAAAAGTGGAATGATTACTATGTAGCAGTAAATCAAGCCATTCACCGCACCAGCACCCCCAACGCTCCTTGGACAATTGTCGCTGCTAATGACAAATATTACGCCCGCGTCAAGGTAATTGAAACTGTAGTCCAAGCTATTGAGACAGAATTAAAGCGCCGTCACCACAGTAAAAGCTAACATCTAGCACCCTGATGATTTAGCCTATACCAGTATAAAAGCCATTACTACTTTTTACCTAAGATTTTATATTTTATATATGTTTGGTTAATCATCCATGATAGGATCCGGAAATCTACTTAAACAATTTAGATAAAACAATCAGTGAACCTGTGATACCTCAAATTTCTCCCCATACCCAATTATCACAAATGATTTCCGGTTATTGGGTATCTCAAGCTATCTACACCGCCGCTAAATTGGGGATTGCGGATCTCCTGAAACCAGGTTCTCAATCCTGTCAACAACTCGCGTCAAATACTGATAGCAACCCCGGCTCATTGTACCGCATGATGAGAGCTTTAGCCAGTATCGGTATTTTCCAGGAAACAGAACCTGAACAATTTATCCTCACTCCCTTAGCAGAATATTTATGTAGTGATCATCCTCAATCACTTAAAGCTACAGCTGTGATGTTCGGGGAAGCACCTCATTATCAACCTTGGGGAAATTTCCTCTATAGTGTTAAAACCGGGAAACCAGCATTTGATCATGCTTTTGGTATGGGAGTATTTGATTACTTTAAATCCCATCCCCAAGATGCAGAGATATTTGAGCAGTGCATGAACTCTTTCTCTTTTGTGGAAGAAAAAGCCATATTAGATGTATATGATTTTTCCCAATTTAAAACCCTAGTTGACATAGGGGGAGGATATGGGGAAATGTTGGGAACATTTTTACAAAAATACCCCCATCTACAAGGTATTTTGTTTGATGAAGAATATGTTATTTCCCATGCTGAACCTACTTTGGTAAAACATGGTATTCTTGAACGTTGTCAAATGCTCAGTGGCGATTTTTTTACATCGGTTCCACAGGGAGGAGACGCGTATCTTTTAAAACACATTCTTCATGACTGGGATGA
Source organism: Anabaenopsis tanganyikae CS-531 (assembly GCF_029891675.1). NCBI lineage: Bacteria > Bacillati > Cyanobacteriota > Cyanophyceae > Nostocales > Nodulariaceae > Anabaenopsis > Anabaenopsis tanganyikae. Next base: position 14,325 of record NZ_JANQDF010000090.1, on the reverse strand, counting down.
TGAACGAGCATTAACAATTCTCCAAAACTGTAGAAATGCTATGGATGAGCATAGTAAAATCTTGGTTTTAGAAATGATTGTTGAACCTGGTAATATTCCAGGAGCAGCCAAAATGTTAGATTTAAATATGTTGGTGATGTGTCCTGGAGGAAAAGAAAGAACCGAAAGTGAATTTCACCAATTATTTGCTCAAGCGGGTTTGAAATTAACTCAGGTTATCCGCACTGCTGAGGATATTTGTGTGATTGAAGGGTGTAAATAAAGATTTAGTATTTAGATGGTCGCAGATTATTATATTTACCTTGACTGTCGGCGGCTTGTAGAAATAGATACAAGACATACCACCGACAGTATTTTATGTTCGTAACCCTGTATAAAATAAAATTCTACCTAATTAGGTCTAAAAGGCAGCCAGCACTCTTGACAATCTCCGAATAATGTAATAATAAGGTGGCAGAACATAAAAAAATCTATTAGCCCACCCCTGGCACGATCTCAGTCAATTTCCTCACAACAATTCACGCAATTAAAATAAATTATGCCCCACAATACTGAAGAAAAAGCAGCAACTCCAGCCACTGGCTACAAAGCACGTCTCAATTCTTGGGCGATCGCTCGTTTAGCTCCTGATACACAAAGGGAAATTGTGGCTCGCTTCCGCAGTCGTTCCGATGCAGAAGGTTATATGCAGCACTTGACCCAGACAACACCTAATGCTGCGTTTATGGTGGTTTTTGATTGTCAACGGGAAGCAGCTGTAATTTAATATCGCTGTGGGAATGAAATACAACAATTCCCAGCACTTAGCGCGATTCGGTCCCTTGATTGGGACTACCAGCAACACTATCCTCTCCTGGTGCTTCAGGTTCAGCTGTGGGTTTAGCCTCACTTTTAGCCGCAGTTCCGGTTTTGCGAATATCTGCTTGAATAGGGGTTTGGTACCCACCAGAAGCACTGGGAGTGGTTTCTTGATGATCAGATTTTTGTTTTTGTTCTTCGGACATAATTACATCCTGCTCATTTAACATAAGCAGATTCTAGGCAATTCACAACTAGTAATTGCTCTATCTAAAATGTGATGATGATTGATTTATTCCTCTATCGGAGGGTTGACCTTTATATCAGTTAACCGTTGTGAATGACTACATCTACCTACACGGTTTTGCTTCTAGCCCCAAATCTGCTAAAGCCCAGGATATCAGCGATCGCTTTGCAGAAATTGACATCAAGCTGAAAATCCCCGATTTGAATGCTGGGGATTTTTCCCAATTAACTATCACCCGTCAGATTACCCAAGTTGCAGCCCAATTCCCTGATGATTCTACCCCGGTAACTTTAATTGGTTCTAGTTTGGGCGGTCTGACCAGTGCTCATCTAGCACAGCAATATTCACAAGTGCAACACCTGGTTTTGTTAGCACCAGCTTTTGGGTTTTTATCCCATTGGTTACCTCAACTGGGGAATCCAGAAGTACAGCGCTGGGAACAAGAACAATATCTGATGATTCACCACTATGGGGAAGGGCGATCGCTCCCCTTAAGTTATAATTTTGTCATAGATGCAGCCCGGTACAAAGAAACAATATTACAGCGCCCTGTACCAACCCTGATATTCCATGGTCAACAAGATGAGGTGATTCCCATCACGGCCAGTCGGGAATTTGCGCGATCGCGTCCTTGGGTAGAATTAATAGAACTAGACAGCGACCACGCCCTAGGTAATGTCATGGCAAAAATTTGGGCAGCAATCTACCAATTCTGCCAGTTCCCTTGAGGTGTAAAATATGAAGTCCTGACTAATTATTAATGACTAAAATTATGCTGAGTTTTATCCGGTCAGATTTAGCCCAATTCACCGCCTATAAACCTCACCCCAGCAGTGATACCGCCGCCGGAGTAGCCCCCCAGTTGGATCGGCTGGATACCAACGAAAGCCCCTATGATTTACCCCCCCAGTTAAAACAAAAGCTGGCTTTGACCTATGAGCAAGTAATTGAAACAAATCGTTATCCTGACGGTGGACATGAGAACCTCAAACAGGCGATCGCACAATACGTTAATGAATCTGCTTCCCTGTCCCCATCTATATTTACTGCTGCTAATATTTCTCTAGGTAACGGTTCCGACGAACTAATTCGCTCATTATTAATCGCCACCTGTCTGGGGGGCGAAGGCTCAATTTTAGTCGCTCATCCCACTTTCTCCATGTATGGAATTTTAGCCAAAACTTTAGGCATTCCCGTGGTGACAGTAGACAGAAACCCCGATAATTTTGAAATTGACTTAAAAGCTGCCCAATCTGCCCTAGAAGCAACTCAAACTCCCCCCATTCGCGTGGTTTTTGTGGTACATCCCAATTCTCCCACCGGTAACTGTTTGACTGGGGCAGAGTTGTCATGGTTAAGAAGTTTAGATGAGCAGATTCTGGTAGTCATTGATGAAGCTTATTTTGAATTTAGCCAAACTACCCTAGTTAGTGAATTACCACAACATCCTAACTGGGTAATTTTACGTACTTTTTCCAAAGCCTTTCGGTTAGCAGCCCTGCGTGTGGGTTATTGTGTGGGTCATCCACAGGCGATCGCTATCTTAGAAAAAGTCCGCTTACCCTATAATCTTCCTAGCTTCTCAATTGCTGGCGCATTAGCTGCAATGGAAAATAAACAACTTTTGCTAGAGTCAATTTCCCCAACTTTGCATGAACGAGACAAACTTATAGAAGTTTTATCTCAACATCCCAGATTACAAATAATCAAAAGTGCAGCTAACTTTATCTTCCTCCGTCTTCAAGGAAATAACCCTGAAAATCAAAACCTGACTTTAACAACTCTTCACCAAAAACTCAAAACTTCCGGTACCCTTGTCCGCGAAATTAACGGAGGACTGCGCATTACTATCGGCTCACCCGCAGAAAACACCCGTACCTTAGAGAGAATACAAGCTGCTTTGGCAATTCTACATTAAAGCCTCATCCAACTCGTTGCCGAAACGGCGTACTATTCCTACCGTTCTTGGCAACACCCCTACTAAAAGCGCAAAGACAATATCAGGCATTTCCGCCACAATTGATGGTGAAAAATATTGTTCAAATTGATCGATAATTTTCCGAACTCGCTGCTCTGGACGCGGGGTCTCTGTAATTTGCTTGATTAACCTAGTCCATTGTCGCCTAATTAAATAAGCCTTCTGACGCTCCTCATAAGATTCAGGAGTTACTAAGGACAAATTACCTACGAGTAATACCATTTCACAATCATGATCATAATTTCCCCCAACAGCCGCACCCGGGCCCGCAAATTCTGCATGATAGCCTTTAAACAGTATTAAACCATTACGCCTACGACTATTAACAACAAAAATCTTCTCACTGTGCAGCAGTGTCAGGATATCCGCTCCATATGACTCCTTAGCTCCATCTGTCATCACAGGATGGTCTAAGAGAATAGTATTAGGGTAGTAACTTGATACCATAGCAGCTTGATAGCGTCGGTGACTCTCGCTATCCATTTTTCTCGAACTTGCAGATAATTTGGTAGTATTATGCACTTCCACCCCTAACTTGGGTAAAATCAAATCAGATTTTTAATAGTTGAGGAAAAATTTTTCATCAAAAAAGTTTCCTGGTTCATGTAAGTAGAACTCAACGGGTAATTTGATTATTAGATAGTTAATGATATTCTATGAGATTTACTCGCATTTGTCGCGTCAACCAAGCTATTTTTATTAAAGTTTTGGTAAAGGTAAATTACTAAATACAAAGTTATTATAATCTTTGAAAATGTCTGTTAAGTCTGATTGTAAGACTTTTCCATCACAATCTATCTTTGATATTTACTAACCACCTATTTACCTATGCCATCAAATTTAGATGACATATAATTATGCCTTGTTGGCAGTTTTGACCCTTAAATGTAAATACTAATCAGACTAAAGTTGCTTACCTAAATTTTATGCAATTACCCAGAGATTAGTTGAGCAAATGAGTATTATTTTATTCTTGGCGAAATAGCTTCAATATTAACCATATCACCAATTCAGTATTAAATAAAAGCTAATACCAGAGATTACATTTCTCAATTTACTAGTATTATAGCCTTTTTCAGGCTAATGAAGTACACACCTATTCCCTATTCCCTATTCCGTTGTTCCCTCAAACTAAAAAAAAATGTACCTCACGAGCATGGTAAATGCTATATATACTACTCAATATGTAAATTGATTCGGATAGTTTAATCAACATTCAATCCTCAGATGTTTGTGTAAAAGTATTTGCCGGGAACGCCTGATGGGAAATCTATTCCAATTAGATTCTGATTTATGCAGCTTATATCCCAGTTTGAAATAAAGTTGCTGTGCTTGATGGTTATTTTCCAAGACATGGAGGTATAAGTCATCAAATCCCCACTCGTGAGCGAATTTTTCACACTTAATCAGAAGTCCTGAAGCAATACCATGTCTACGATATTTGGGGTGAACCGCTAAATTTGACAGATAAGGAAAACTTCTACCTGTCCTTACCCAAGAATCACTCAAACGCACACCCAATTCCACAGTCCCTACTAAGTGATGACAGGCGGTATTAGTAGTCTCAATAGCAACCAAACAAACATGATGGGGTGCAGGAGATGATAAGCGATGTTTGAGGTCTTCGTAAATACCCAAACGTACCAGGGGAAAAGCCCATCCCCAGAAACCATCATGTCCGTGAAAGCTTTCGGCAATGATGTGAGCAATACTAGTCAAATCATCAGCTGTGGCCACACGGATTTGGAACTGCCAGGAAGCTTGTTCCGCAGGAGATATGACCGGCTCTTGGTGGTAAGGATCAAAAAACCAGGATGTCAAGGCAAGTTTAGTATGGATTTAATTAAACGAAATATTCTCGAATATAGTGACATACTCCTACACTGACCTAGTGGACACTGTAGGCTTCTGGCTAAAATACTCGGCAAGCTGTGTTAGATTTCAATACTAACCTCAATAAGTGATTTAGCATTGAAATTGTAACTTAATATCGCTTATTTAAATAAAAAGCCATACAACATGATGTTGTACGGCTTGTGGTGTAGTGTGAGGAGCTTAACTAAGTACCATCATAAAGTAATGCCAAAGTGGCAGAACACTCGTAACAATTTTGGTAACGGGATTTTTTGATCATGGGACTGAGCCAGGTCTCAAACAAAATTATATTTTTTGTTTTGTAGTCAGGGTTTCTGGTGAAGATGCATAAACTACCTAACTTGTTGAGTGCGATCGCATTATGCAGCAAAACCGGCATTTTTTAGCGCTCTGCTTGCAGCAGCCCTTGGCTATAGCCAAGGAAAAAATGAATAAAGTCTAGCTTTAAAAGATAAAATGGTAATGCAGATATGCATCTGGGCGATGTTTGCCGATTATAGCAACAAGCAGGGCGTTTAGGAGATAACAAACTGCCAAAATCATTTGAATTTTGCTATACCTGCCATTACTTATTTGTGAGCTTGCCAAGTGTAGAAGTTAGGTGATAAAAGTACAGCAAATCTTCTCAAGGAGGTAGTGCTTTGGGTAGAGGGAATGGGGACAATAAGAAATTAGGATTTGGTAATTACATAGCATGGGTAATTAAAAAAAACATAAAAGTATCAATTAAACGTTTGGCAATCAATTTTTAATTACACAATTAAGGTAAAAATTCTCTCCACACAGACATTACGGCAATTATCCTGATAGAAAATAATAGTAGTAATCAATACATTTTTTATGATTACCATACCTTAAATCTTTAACTTGGGTGGTGTCACCCCTCCATGGTCACACCATCAATTGGTGTAATCTCTTGAGTATAATCTCTTTTAGGAAAAGATCATCTATGGCGAATTCAAGAATACAATAGACTTGAGAACTACAAAAAAATTGTTCAACATCCCAAGTTGTATATCATTTAGGCTATAGCAAGTACAGACTTTTTTTATCCAAGCATTTCCCTATTCAATTATCTGATTTATAGCCGGTTCAACTCCATAACCTCTACTGACAAACAAGTTTCCCAATATTTCCTTGGTTGGTGATAGTGGTTGCGAATCCCAATCAGAAGAGACTTGTGAATATTGCCCCAGCAGTAAATTAGTCATCCCCTGTTTTGAGGTGAACAGAGGCAATTAGTAAGACCTATAAACGAAATGGTGATCTTTGTGGAAGTCTCACTGCCAAAGATACAGAAAGTAAATCAGCTACCAGAAGTAATGCCCAGCCAAACTGACAATCACTTAAAAAAATGGTCGGACTTACAAACAGCTGAAGTCATGGAAGGGAATAAAGAAGTTCGGCAAACCCTAGAACAACTCCAAGTAGTTGTACAAGGGCTGCGTCAACAAAATCAAGAAATGGCAATTGCTCTTGAAATCACCGAATTAGAACGTCAACGTTATCAAGATTTATTTGACTTCGCTCCCCACCCATATTTAGTCACCGATGTCACAGGTGTGATTCAAGAAGCTAACCATGCAGCCGCCACCTTGCTGTCTGTGGAACAAAATTATTTAATGGGCAAACCATTAGTTTTGTTTATTGCTGAACAAGAACCAGAGAAACTGATCACAGAACTACAGACCTTGCAACAGCGAAAAGACTGGGAAATTTGCCTTCAGCCACAGGGTGGTCTATCTTTTCCGGCTACTGTTAGATATAGTGCAATGTATGACGGACAGGGTAATCCTGTCGGTTGGCGCTGGTTGCTTTTTGACATTAGCGATCGCAAACAAGCAGAAGCGGCATTATATGAGGAAAGCAAAGACTTAGAACATCTGGTAGTGGAACGCACTAACCAACTTCTCGTATTTAACCAGCTTTTACAACAGGAAATTACTCAACGTCAACGCGCCGAAGAGTCATTGCGGCAAAGCGAGAAACTGTATCGCCAGCTGGTGGAAACTCAAACCGACCTGATTATCCGTATAGATTTACAGGGAAGGGTCAGCTTTGCTAACAAAGTAGCTTACCAAGCATTGGGTAAGCAGTTGCAGGAATTACTTGGTCAATCGGTATGTGAGTTTTTCCATCCCGACGACTTCCCTCAAATCAGAGAAAATATCAGCAGTTTGATATCTTCACCCCATGGCTCAATCACCAGTGAGTGTCGTCTGTTGACAGTGAATGGTATGCACTGGCTGCAATGGAATATTGTCGCCATTCGCAATGAAGGGGGAGAGGTCTTGGAATTGCAGGGGGTTGGCAGAGATATTACAGGGCGCAAACAAGCCGAAGAGAAAATTAGGGAGCAGGCAGCCTTACTTGATATTGCCACGGATGCAATTTTAGTCATAGATTTGCACCGTAAAGTATTATTCTGGAATCAAGGTGCAGAACATATATATGGTTGGGACGCACAAGAGGTTTTAGGTAAAGACCTCCAGGATCGGTTTAACAACAAAAATTCCCTGGCACTGGAAACATCACTCACGGCTGTGATTGCATCTGGTTCATGGCAGGGGGAAATGACTAAATCGACGAAATCAGGGCAACAAATTGTCGTAGCTAGCCGCTGGACGCTGATGTATGATGCAGCAGGACAACCGAAATCTATTCTTTGTGTTGACACTGACATCACAGAAAAGAAACAACTCGAAGAGCAGTTTTTCCGCGCTCAACGTTTGGAAAGCCTTGGTACTTTAGCCAGTGGAATTGCTCACGACCTGAATAACATTTTAACGCCAATTTTGGCAGCATCACAACTGCTACAGGTCAGATGCTCTCAAGACAAGGAGCATTACCAACAGCTACTACCTATTATTGAAAGCAACAGCAAACGCGGTGCTGCCTTAGTCAAACAAGTCTTGTCATTTGCGCGAGGATTTAAGGGAGAGCGCACGATAGTTCAACTCAAGCATCTGATTTCGGAAATTAGCTACATAGCCAAACAAACATTTCCCAAATCTATTGAATTTGCCGTCACCATACCAGAAGATCTGTGGGCTGTCTGCGGAGACGCCACTCAACTCCATCAGGTGCTAATGAATCTCGTGGTTAATGCCCGTGATGCTATGCCAGCAGGTGGTACCCTCACCATCTCTACAAAAAATATGTTTATTGATCAAGCCTATGCCCAAATGAATCTTGATGCCAAAGTAGGCAATTATGTGGTAGTTACGGTTGCCGATACGGGAATGGGGATAGCACCGGAAATTTTAGAGAGAATTTTTGATCCATTTTTCACCACCAAAGATATCGGCAAAGGTACAGGTTTGGGGCTTTCAACAGTCCTGGGAATTATCAAAAACCACCGTGGGTTTATCAATGTATGTAGCAAGGTTGCTCAAGGCAGTGAATTTCATCTGTTTTTGCCGGCGGTGGAAGTAGCCCAATCTCTTGATCTAAATAATTTAGATATATTTCCCGGTCAGGGAGAACTAATTTTATTTGTGGATGATGAGGCACAAATTCGGGAGATTGCTAAAATTGTTCTGGAGAAATACAATTATAGAACTCTCACCGCTAGTAATGGCATTGAGGCGATCGCACTTTATGCTCAGTACACACAGGACATCAGCGCCGTTTTAATGGATATCATGATGCCAGAAATGGATGGAAATACGGCCATCCGCACTTTGCGAAAAATTAACCCACGGGTAAAAATTATTGCTTGTAGCGGACTTGACACCACAGTCCCCTTGGCACATCCAGCTCATACTGATGTGGATTTAGTTGTTTCTAAGCCCTACACAGCCAAAGATTTATTAAATAGCCTCCACCATCTACTCCATAAAAGCTAGCTGAAAATCAACTTTTGTGGCTGATATCAACTACTTGTTCGACTTTTTATCTTGAGAAATTGAGATTGTATATTTATACTGATTTTGGGATATGTCACCTACGTATAGGGAGTATTCTCCTGCCTGCCAATAACCAGTAATTTCTGGCTTAGTTTCTGAGTAATTATCTGGCATCACACAAAAACGGCCGCCAGGTCCGTCAATCAGTATTGTTGGCTGTCCAGGACTGTCAACGGTTACCCGTAAGTAAGGAAGTGGTTCTGTTAACTGGAGAATTTGATTGGGCTTTTGAGCAATGTTGCCGCAATTAGTGCTAATTACTCCCCCAGAAATGCCATTTAAAATCAGCGGTACTGACCCGATATTGGTTTGAATTTGCAACCGTGGTACTTCACCCCGAGCCTGAGTCAAGGACAAACTCGTGACCAAAGCTACCAAAACAACTATCAATAGCCTCAAATTATTCATAATGATTAATCCTCCCGACTATTTCTGATTTGACATATTGATCATCTCACCGCTAAAACTGCACTGGTAGCGAGAGTTTCTTACCACATGAGGGTTTGCTGGGTTTTAAGTCATCAGGTAGCAACAATCAACACCTACCCTAAGTGACGCTGTGAGTCCGTCTATGTTCCTGTTTGATTTGATCATTTCCAGGATTTGCTAAGTTTGATGTGAAACTAGTGACTAGATTGCAGCTGAGAACTCCAGATGAATCACCAACCTGAAGAAGACTTGCAGCGTCGCCTCGAAAATCTAGAGGCACAAATCAATTCTACATCTGTAGATATTGGACAGCGAGCAAAAAATACAGAAACATTCCCGCCAGCATTTGTTAACTGGAAATCTCGTTTAGCAAAATTACAGCTTTGGTTTAAGAATTTGAACGGGATAACCAAGGTAATAGTTGGGGGTCTGGCGGTGCTATTGGGATTGGCAATACTACAAGCATTGCTCAGACTAGTTGCATCAGTGATCAGTGTGGCACTATTGGGTTTCTTGGTGTATCTTGGATACAAATTTTTTGTATCTGGTAACTCCCAAAAATAGCAATAGTCTCATTCAACTGCCCCGATCCATATTTTCAACATAAATTCAAAGGAATTACGCAATGGTGACCCCAATTGTGAGGAAAAATACTAGTCAATCTAAAGAGTCAAACCAATTTGAAAAACCCCATTTCTTGCCATTCACAGCCAGGCGTTTGGCTGCATGGGCTACGGAAATCACTCTGGTACTTACGAGTGGACTAGTTCCCTTTGGGCTGGGTGTCTATGCCAATTCTAGAAATGACTTTAACCGAGTACCACTCCACCCAGTATTGGTAGTCACTCAAAGAGCGATCGCTCGACCTTTGGCTCTACCTGTGAGCTATGGTATTCCCAATGTCGCCGCCCCCAGTAATTTTTTGTGGATCATAGCCTTATTATCTCCTATAACCCTTTCATGGTGGCAATTATATTTACTGGGAAAAACAGGTAGTACTATTCCCAAGCGCAAATTTGGTGTGCGTGTTGTCAACGAGGTAGGTAAACCGGTGGGTTTAGCAACAGCTGTGGCGCGCGAAGGAGTTGGTCGGTGGACCATACCTGTTTCTATTGCCTATATTCTGTGGCGTTACAGTTTTGCCTTTCCCAATTTAGGACTGTTCACATTTTTGGCTGTCTTGATGGTGCTCGGTGAAGGGATGGCTTTACCATCACGTCGAGGTCGTCGGGCATTTCATGACTGGTTAGCAGGGACATATACAATAGATACTACAGATACTACTCATCCTTTGCACTCTTGGGAGCAAGGGGAGCAACCCCAGGTAGCCCAATCAGAACAGGAACTAGCTCCTGTATCCATGTCAACCCTCACTGGGGAAACTACAAATATCGCTACCCTCTGGCGAAGGATGCGACAAAACCCCAACCTGATTTTATTTGGCGCAGCCCTGGGCAGTATGATAGCGGTGCTAGGAATTTTAGTCTCTACCCAAGTTTATCTCCAAAGCCAACAAAATTGGCGCGAGACTCAGCAAATCAATAGCGAAAAGTTCCTGGCAATTGTACAAAAATTGGGTCCTGATTCTGGTGCGACCACGGAAGATCGCCAAAGTCTAATTCTAGCAATGGGTAGCCTTAATAACCACCAGGCGAGGCAATTTCTCACAGATATGCTGGTTGAAGAAACCAACCCCATCCTCCTAAATAAAATTCAAGAAGCTTTAGTCAGTGTTGGACTCCAGGCTATCCCGGAATTAAAAAACAAAAATCAGTTTTTAGCAGCTGAATTAAAGTCTATGGGTAGCATATCCCCAGGGTGGGAATTGCGACAACAGCAGTTACATATTAACCAGGAGACAATCAACAAAATTCTCAGGGTCAATAGCGCTAAAACCGCAAATGTTGATCTCAGCAAGGCCGAATTGGGTTCAAGGGGTGCTAGGGAAAGTTCATTTTTCCAGTTAGTCTTAGATCAGGTTGATTTGTCGGGAATCAATTGGAAGTCTGCAAATCTGAACCAAGCCAGTTTTAAAGGTAGTATCTTTAGGGGACGGGGTGAGGATGGACACTGGGACACTTACGACGATGCGATCGCGAATTTAAGCCTGGCTCAAATGAAACAAGCTAATTTCACCGATGCTAATCTCAGTCGGGTGATTATGAATCGGAGTGATTTAAGCGGTGCTATTCTCAACAAGGCTAATTTATCTCATGCACGTTTAATAGGTGCTGATCTTAGTAGCACCCAGCTAGTAGGAGCGAATTTGCAGGGTGCATTACTAGAGAAAGCCAGCTTAACTGGTGCTGACATCGGTGATGCCAAATTTCACGGAGCTAATTTATATGGAGCTCGTTTAAGTCGGGTGATTGCCATGGGTACTAATTTATCCCATGCTAACCTAACTAATACTGATTGGCGAGGAGCAGATTTATCGGGAGCCTATTTAGATAACGCTAATCTCAGTAATGCTAACCTCAGCGCCACTCGCCTTACTGGTGCGGTATTACGCAAAGCTAGGTTAGAAAATGCTAACTTGCAAAATGCTGACCTGAGTTTTGTGGATTTACGGGGAGCAAATGTCACCGGTGCTGATTTTCTAGGAACAGTTCTGGCTCCGGTCAAACAAAATCCCACAGATACATTTGTCCAAACGCCAGATTTAGGCTCAATTTCTGCTGTGGTCAAAGGTGTTGATTTCTCTCAAGCCAAAAATTTAGATCGTGACCAAATAGCTTACATTTGTGGCCAAGGCGGTTTCCATTCCAGTTGTCCGTAGGATTTCGGTAACCATACCCGCCTCTACAATTAAACTCTTGGCGGTATCTCCGCCGGATGTGGCTGTTTCCACAAGGGCTAACTTTGGGGATACACACTTCCCGGCAATAGTATCACTTTACTGTAAGGTTAATATGCCGCTCAACTGAGGCGACATCGATTGTCACAGGTTGATTACCCCCACCTGGTATAATTAATGTAACACTAAATGAATCAGGGGTAAACACCTCATAGGGCTTTAATCCCTAGACCCTGTCTCCAGGGTTTTCAGTCTGTCTTCTTGATTATTATCTATTTGCTGATTATGCCATCAATCAATTCTTCTCATCCCACGGATTTACTTCGTTACCGTCCTCGTCGTCTGCGCCGGACTGAATCTTTACGACGAATGGTCAGGGAAACTACTCTGAGTGTTAATGACTTAATCTACCCCATGTTTGTCACCGAGGGAGAAGGGCAAAAAGTAGAAATTGCTTCTATGCCTGATTGTTATCGCTATTCCTTAGATTTATTGTTAAAAGAAGTACAGCAAGTTTATGATTTGGGAATCAATGCCATCGCTCTGTTTCCCGTAATTCCCGAAGAAAAAAAAGATAATCTTGGTACTGAAAGCTATAATTCAAATGGACTAGTACAGAGAACTGTCAAAGCTATCAAACAAGCAGTTCCAGACATTATTATCATGACTGATGTGGCCTTAGACCCCTTCACTAGTCATGGCCATGATGGTTTAATTGATGAAGAGGGTAACATCTTGAATGACCCCACTGTGGAAGTCTTGGTAAAAATGGCAGTTTCCCAAGCAGCAGCCGGGGCCAGTTTTGTCGCACCTTCCGATATGATGGATGGTAGAGTCGGCGCGATTCGTCAGGCTTTAGATGCAGCAGGTTACATTGATGTGGGCATTTTGGCATACTCAGCTAAGTATGCTTCTGCCTATTATGGACCTTTCCGGGATGCTTTAGATTCTGCACCGAAATTTGGTGATAAAAAAACTTATCAAATGGACCCAGCTAACACCAGGGAAGCTTTGAAGGAAATAGAATTAGACATCGCCGAGGGAGCAGATATGGTCATGGTGAAACCAGCCCTAGCTTATCTGGATATCATCCATCAAGTCCGCAACGCCACACATCTACCTGTAGCAGCATATAACGTCAGTGGTGAATACGCCATGATTAAAGCGGCGGCGCGTATGGGTTGGATTGATGAGAAAAAAATCATTTTGGAAACTTTAACCAGCATGAAACGAGCCGGTGCTGATTTAATCTTGACTTATTTTGCCAAAGAAGTAGCCTTAATGTTGTCTTAACTACCTCCTACAACTTCTTGGTGTCTCTGTGTCTTTGTGGTTCGTTTAAATAATGAGAGTTTTGATTCTTGGTGGAACCGGAGAAGCAGCACAATTGGCGGCGAAAGTTGCCAATATCCAGGGAATTGAGGCTATCACATCTCTAGCTGGTCGCACCCGTCAACCCTCATTACCATTGGGGGATTTGCGCATTGGGGGTTTTGGTGGTGTGACTGGACTAGTTAATTATCTGCATCAGATGAAAATTGATGTATTGATTGATGCTACTCATCCCTTTGCGACTCAAATTGCCTCAAATGCCTCTGAAGCAGCCATTGCAGTCAATATACCCCGTTTAAAGTTAATCCGCCCACCTTGGCAACAAGTTAATGGCGATCGCTGGATTGAAGTTGATAGTATAAAAGCTGCGGCTACAGTAGTAGAAAATCAATCAAAACGGGTTTTTTTAAGCATTGGGAGGCAAGAAATCGGAGCTTTTGCCCATTTGCAGCTTTGGTTTCTCATGCGGATGATTGACCCTCCAGAAGCCAATGCTTTAGTACCTCCGGGAAAACTGTTGTGCGATCGCGGACCTTTTCACCTGCATAATGAAAGAGAAATGCTAATTCACCATCAAATTGATACCATTGTCAGTAAAAATAGTGGTGGTGAGGCCACTTATGCCAAACTTGTCGCAGCAAGGGAGTTAAACCTCCCTGTGATAATGGTCAAGCGTCCCCCTCCACCCCCAGGGGAGCAAGTTACAGATATAGAGCAAGCTTTGTTGTGGCTATATTCTTTATTGGGAAAACGCCCACATTCCCAATAAAAAACGCCCCTCATTTCTGAGAGGCGTTTATGATTCAGCTAAACTTTATGATTAGCCGTTGATTGCAGGAGCAGTCAAAGCAACAGGAGCAACTTCACCAGCAGCCAAGTCTAAGGGGAAGTTGTGAGCGTTACGCTCGTGCATTACTTCCATACCCAGGTTAGCGCGGTTGATCACATCAGCCCAGGTAGC
>NZ_JANQDF010000089.1:0-67964 GCF_029891675.1 Anabaenopsis tanganyikae CS-531 | reverse complement strand
CACTACTAACAGATGATAATTCCCCGCTGCTACATCATAAGGAATGAATATATTGCCTGTTAAGCTGTAACTTCCATCTATTGCCAAGGGGCTATTACCAGCCCAGAAATCGGACACATAGCGATCGCTATCATCCCATATCTCATCAGTGGATAGGTAAATATAATCATACCACTCCTCTTTAGCTATACCCTCTCCCTGATTAGCCACAGTCCAACTTACTTCTACAGACTCACCCCAACCTGCGGTACTAGTGGAAATGGTTGCTTCCGTGACTACTAAATCTGGTAAATCAACTTCGTTGATGGTAATGGGAACTGCAAAGGTATTATTAGTCTCATCTGTTTCATATTGTTGGTTGTAGTAGTAATAATCGTCAGGATTTGTCACTACTAGCAGATGATAATTCCCCGCTGCTACATCATAAGGAATGAATATATTGCCTGTTAAGCTGTAACTTCCATCTATTGCCAAGGGGCTATTACCAGCCCAGAAATCGGACACATAGCGATCACTATCATCCCATATGTCATCTGTGGATAGGTAAATATAATCATACCACTCCTCTTTAGCTATACCCTCTCCCTGATTGGTCACGGTCCAACTTACTTCTACAGACTCACCCCAACCTGGGGTGCTGCTAGAAATGGTTGCTTCCGTGACTACTAAATCTGGTAAATCAACTTGGTTAATTTCAATTGCTTGCGCCAAAACATTATTAGTAATATCCGACTCGTATAGACTATAATAGGAATTTGTCACTACCAACAAATACCCACTACCTGTAAACCCAGGGGGAACTGTGACTGTCTGTGAAGCTGTATAACTCTGCCCAGGAGCTAGTTGTTGATTATAATAATAGTTAGAATACTCACCTGCAAGTATATCATTCTCATCAAAACTATCATCTAAGGAAAAATAAATCCTATCGCTCCACCCATAGTAGTTTGTCCCAGTTGTCTTACTACCTTGGTTAGTAACAGTCCAGGATATTTCCTGAGTTTCCCCCCACCTCACAGATTCCGCCGCCGTAATTGAGGTGACTACTAAATCCGGTAAATCACCCAATAAATCAGAAGCACTGACCTGTACTGCTTGGACTGCTAGATTATCTTGTCGGTCTGTCTCTAATTGGTCACTATAATTATTAGCAATAACAAAAATATATCCAGTTCCGCTAAATCCGGGGGGGACGGTAATTTGAGCAGAGCCAGTGTAACTCTCCCCTGGTGCTAATACCCCGCCTTCGTATTCGTAATCACCTAAATAAAAGTCATTGCCCAGTTGGTCATTAAGTGAAAAGTAAACCTCATCATACCACTGTCTTCTCCTGGTTGCTGTTTCACCTTGGTTGGTGACCGTCCAAGAAACCTCATAGGTTTCGCCCCAAGTTACCTCTGTGGGAATTGTCAGGGAACTAATTACTAAGTTGGGTTGGTTGGAAGCACTAGTTACCATAGATAAATCACCTTTTCTCCAAATATCTGTGAGCTACAAAAGTCAAGGGTTTCCGCTACTGCTTAAGTTGAAAATGTAAATTTAATCAGTTACTATACGGGGGCTGTTTTTGTTATAGGCGATGGCGATCGCACTATTTCGGGACATTGGAGATGTCCGCACCAGATTGTCAATAAAGTACTTTGTAATTTGGTGAAACTGCCAAGAGAATTATTAGCCAGTAGTATAACCTATGACACTTGTCAAAGATCCGCTGTGATGTCAAAATTAAGTAAATTTTTTTAAATAAAACTTTGGGGAAATAAAAAAGGGAACAGGGAACAGGTAAGGAGTAAGGGGGAAATTGTTGTCTACTTCCATTCGCCAGGGAATAAATTCCCTGTCTAATAGCTCAAGTCCACTGAAAGTGGACTAGTGGGTTACCTAGAATACAGTTAATAACCATTAAGGGAATAGGGAATGGGGAATGGGGAATGGCTACAATAGATTAACGTTGTAGCCGATAGTGTAAAAACACCTCTTGCTGGACTTGATGCACTTCTAAAAGTTCTAACTTGGGGGCTAATTGTGATAAAAATCCCTCACCCTCTACTGGTGTAGGCGCAGATGCACCGCCTAAAATTAGTGGACACACTGTTAACCACAGTTCATCAATTAAATCTAATTGCAATAGAGCAGCTACTAATTCCCCGCCCCCTAATACTGCTAACCGGTTTATGTCTAGGGATCTAAGGTGTAACAAAGCAGCAGATAGGTCTACATTGCCCGTGGGTGTATCAAAAATGAGAATTTCATCAAATTTAGCAGGACAACCCTGTAAGGCTGTTAACTCCTTTGTGGGTGCTGTCTGTTGCCTTTTTGCCCAAGCATCTGCTCCCGTGGTTGTGGTGAGTAACCAGCGTTCAATAGGCTGTTGGAAAAACCTAATTTCCGGATGAAGTTCGGCAGATTGTGTAAGGACTATATGAACCGGCTGGGGGGGTTTACCCTCTTTCATTCGTTGTTGCAGCAGAATTGGTTGTGATACGGTAAGTGTTGTACCGTAGGCGCGAATAGTGCCAGCACCTAATAAAACGGCATCAGAAGCAGCGATTTGTTTTTCCAGGTGTGCTTTATCAGCTCCTGAGCCAAAACGAGCAGGCGATCGCCTAAAATCTGCTATCTTGCCATCTGCACTCATGGCCAAAACTACTATAGTATGAGGACGATGTTGCATTATGGGATGAGTGTGATATTTTGGAAATTTTACTTGTTAGTGAATTGATTTGCTAAACAATATTTGCCTACGGCTACTATTGAGCAATTTCATAATATATCTATATCTATATGCAACAGCAGTCACATTCACATTTACCCCATAAGAGTTTTGATATGTCTAATTTCTGGTTATACGTTCAATATTTGCAACTTTTGGCAGTTGACAAAAACACAATTATAACTTAGCAGAATATCTCTTTGAGCTGTTCTAATTGCACATCGTTAATTTTGTGGTTTACAGATGCGAAGTGAGATACTCGATGGCTAAGGCTCGTCAATCATCCTTTCGACGTATTTTAGTAACAAGAATTTTGCTGTTGTTTGTCCCGGTGATATTGCTCGGGGAAATCGTGGCTTTGAATAAAGCCAGATCTAGCCTATTAAAAACCGCCGGCGAAAATCTTACAGAGAGTGCTGTTTTCAAAAGTGAAAAAATAGCTAATGCGATCGCTAGCCTCAAAACTCACTTACTCATTCTGAGTCAAACAAGAGTCATTCAGTCCGGTTCCTCAGCCCAAGTAGAAAAATATCTCACTGAAGTAGCAAAACAATTACCAAGTCACATTGACTGCTTACAATTAACCAATATACAAACAAGTAAAATTATTGCCAGTAGCTGTGGTGAGCAACCAATTACCGAGTGGGAATCATCTATTCCTCAGCAAACAGGAGAAATTAATATACAAAAAATATTACCGCCAAAATTAGGAACCACAGGTCAAATAAATCGGGGTAATCAACTGCAACTGCTACTATCTACCCCAGTCAACAACCCCACAGGGCAAGTGCGATATACATTGAGCATCAAATCAGCACTATATAAACAAAGCACAAATCAACCGGGTTCCTTAACAGGCTCTACGGTAGTAATTTCTGAAAATGGGATAATTTTAGCACACCCATCAGCGGAGTTAGTTGGTAGTAATATTCAAGAACACCCAGATGCTGGCCAACTGCAAGCAATTGTCAAAAATGCCGTAGCGGGACAAAGTAACTCCGTCAATTTAGCTTCTCAAGAGGGTACAGAATTCATCGTGGGTTACAGGGCTATTGCTAATCCCATCACAACACAACCGGGGAAAAAATGGATAGTTCTGGCTGTAACCACTGTAGATAATGCCCTCCTAGGTTTAGAAGAAATTAAACTCATCCTGATTGTTTTAACAGTTGGTTTGATTGGTGCGAGTTTGTTAGTATCCCTATATCTAGCGCCTTATTTAGCCACTCCTGTAGAACAATTGCGAGACTATGCTCTGCATCTTCATAGCCACCACGCCGCACAACCAGTACCGCGAAATTTCCAAATTCGGGAGTTTAACCAACTAGCCCAAGCCATAGACCAAATGGTTGAGAGACTCAAGGCCTGGGCCGAAGAACTAGAAAATGCTTGGAAAGAGGCAAAAAGTGCCAACCAGATCAAAAGTCAGTTTTTGGCTACTACTTCCCATGAGTTGAGAAATCCACTTAATGTGATTATTAATTGTGTGCGGGTGGTGCATGATGGCTTGTGTGATAGCCGGGAAGAGGAAATAGAATTTCTGCAACGTGCCGACGAAACAGCTATTCACTTGTTAGGTATTATTAATGAGCTGCTTGATATTTCTAAAATTGAAGCAGGTAAGCTGTCAGTAGTTACAGTACCTATTGATCTGCGACAAATACTGCTGGAAGTGATTAATTTACAATCAGTAAATATTCAAAACAAAGGTTTGCAGTTAAAAACCGATTTAGGTACTGATTTGATTCCTGTCGCAGCAGATGCGGTAAAGTTAAAGCAGGTGATCATTAATATCATTGGTAATGCCACTAAGTTTACCGACCAAGGAAGCATTACCATTGCTACAGCCATTTCCAAATCTAGTCAGAACAAATCTCAGGTAATAATCAGCATCACAGATACAGGTCTAGGGATAGAACCTACCCAGCAGCACAAACTATTTCGCCCCTTTGTGATGTTAGATGGAGGAACCACACGCAAAGTTGAAGGTACGGGGCTAGGATTAGCTATTTCGCGGAATTTAGTCGAAGCGATGGGAGGTAGTATTACTCTGGAAAGTGCGGGTATAAACAAAGGCACGGCTGTCAAGATTACCTTGCCGATGATTGATAGTGCTTTATTAACTGGTGCAGCTGCAAAAGAAGGCGTGATTGAGACTTCTGGTGGTCAAGATAACGGCATTATGGGTTACCTGACTCGCCATTAGGAAGTCAGAGCTATCGTTATATTCACTGTTTTTCTGGGGGACAAATAGCTAAAAAAGCTACTTTGGCTGCGGCTTGCTCCGCAGCTTTGATTGAGCGTCCTTTACCTTCACCTAGTTTATTGTCATGAAGCCAAACTTCTGCGGCGAAGCGATCTTGATGTGGATTCGGTTGATTAACTTCCCTGACTCGATACTCAGGTAAAACTTTAAATTCTGCCTGTGTCCATTCTTGGAGAGCTGCTTTGTAGTTGAGTCGGGCTGGGTCGCGGCGAATTTCCGTGGCTAACTTTTGCCAGTGAAAATCTAGCCAAGGGCGAATTAATTCCAGGTTGTTTGTGCTCAGGTACAAGGCACCTAGAACAGCTTCAAAAGCATCTGCTAATCGTGATTCTTGACCAATTTTATCACTGGTAGCACTACCGACCACAAGTAAATATAACTGGAAACCATATTCTCTTGCTAGTTGAGCCAGGATGCGATCGCTCACCAAAACTGAACGAATAGCAGCAAAATCCCCTACTGGACAATCAGGATATGTTTCCCACAAAACTACCGAGGCCGCCAGTCGCACCACCGCATCACCGACAAACTCCAATTGTTGATAATTTGCGGATTCAGAAACACTAGGATGAGTCAGAGCCAAATCCAACAGTTCCCACTTAATGGGTAAACCTGGTGGTAAACCTAACTTTCTGACTAAACTTTCGAGCTGTCGCTGACGACGTGGATAAACAAGTGTCATTAAACGGGATGGGGGGCTGGGGAATAAAAAGAGGGGAGAGAGTCGGACATAAGCCGGGTTCTGTTCTCGCCGACTGTTAAAAAACACCTTTGAGGGCAGTTATCTATCTGGGACGCTTGTTACCAAACGCCTCGAGCGGCTCTAATCATTGGAAACTGGTAAAAGACCAACCTTAGTTTCCTTTCGCCTTGCTCCCAACCGGGGTTTACCGAGCCACAACCTCTCGGTTGTGCTGGTGCGCTCTTACCGCACCTTTGCACCCTTACCTTTAAAAAAAAGGCGGTATCTTTCTGTGGCACTATCCTCGCGATCGCTCGCACTGGGGGTTATCCAGCAAGTTTGGTCTTTGGGGAGCCCGGACTTTCCTCAAACCAGTCACTGTAACTGATCTGCAACCGCCTGCGCCTACTCTCTCCCCAACTCCAGTGTAATCCGGGATGGCACAATGTGCCTGGTTTGGATTACTTATTTTTTCTTCCAAGGCAAAGCATAAGTCCAGGGTACTTTTCTAATAGTGAAAGGACAATTGATAATACAAGTGGGGGGGATATCCACACCCGGGGCTAGACCCACACGTAATTCAGAGATGCGTAACACTAGCTGGAGTGAAAATGTCAAGTCCTTTCTTTCCTTCATAAAATCGTTATATAACTTTTTTTGCGGTCCACCACCTTTACTTAGTGCTGTGATATTAACTATGGGTTTGGTAGCAGAGTAGGTTCCTGTGGCGGCATCACGGTCAAAAACATCTTCTGCTGTTACCGTTTCTGAAAGAGTTTTCTGGGGAGCAATCAGGCTAGGACTTTGTGGTACACCTAAGTCACGGGTTAAATCAGGTGATTTGCGAATGACTCGACGTGATTGCTTGCTATGTTCCACCACTAAAGAGCTATTGTCCCAGTCTACATATATGGCAATATTATCGGATTTATTTTCAATACTCAGGGATAAATCTTTGACGTCATCTACGGCATATAAGGATTTGAATTTAAAAGAAATCCCCACTTGGTCGAGGAGATTTTGTTCTTTGAGTTGTTGATCAACCGCTGCTTTTTTAAATTCAAATTTTACTTGATCATCAATAGACTCCACCATACGATTAAAGACGTAAGCAACGCCAATAATATAGAGGGTCAAAATAACTAAATTTTGGTCGCCACTCCTCATAATTCATTCCCTAACTGTTTACCGTTTTAACCCATAGGAATCATTTGATCAGTATACCAGCGTCGCGCCAGCCCAACGCTCCCGCCAGACTTAGACTTGGAGATGAAAAAAAACAGTTTGCCTGAGCAAGGCAAACTGCACCAGAAAATATTTACATTCAGCAACACAGACTAGAACATACCCATACCGCCCATACCGCCCATACCGCCCATGCCGCCCATGCCGCCCATGCCGCCCATGTCAGGAGCAGGACCGGCGGGTTTCTTCTCTGGTTTTTCGGCGACAATGGCTTCAGTAGTCAAGACCATAGCGGCAATAGAAGCAGCATTTTGCAAAGCTGAACGGACAACTTTCGCAGGATCAATGATACCGGCAGCAATCAAATCCTCAAATTTGCCAGTAGCAGCATTGTAACCAATATTGCCATCGCTTTCCTTGACTTGAGAGACGATGACAGAACCCTCTTCGCCGGCATTATCTACTATCTGACGTAAGGGAGCTTCTAATGCGCGTTTGATAATATCCGCGGCAATTTTTTCTTCTTCGTGAAGGGTTGCTTTGATGGGGTCTATTTTCTTAGTCAAGTTGATCAGGGTTGTACCACCACCGGGCACTATCCCTTCTTCTACAGCAGCTTTAGTGGCGTTGAGCGCGTCTTCAATGCGTAGTTTGCGGTCTTTGAGTTCGGTTTCTGTGGCCGCACCCACTTTAATGACTGCGACACCGCCTGCTAGCTTGGCAATGCGTTCTTGGAGTTTTTCGCGATCGTAGTCAGAATCAGTTTCTGCCAATTGCTTACGAATTTGAGCAACTCGGGTTTGTACCTCTGGTTTGGTTTCACCACCGGCCACAATTGTGGTGCTTTCTTTGTCAATGGTGATTTTGCGGGCTGTTCCGAGCATTTCTAAAGTAGCAGTGTCTAGACTTAAACCGATTTCTTCAGAAATCATCTGTCCATCGGTGAGAATCGCAATATCTTGTAACAAAGCTTTGCGGCGATCGCCAAATCCGGGTGCTTTGATAGCAGCCACAGCCAGGACACCGCGAGCTTTATTGACTACTAAAGTTGCTAAAGCGTCTCCTTCTAAGTCTTCGGCAATAATCAGCAAGGGTTGACCCAGACGGGCTACTTTTTCCAACACAGGAACTAAATCCTGGATGCTGCTGATTTTTTTGTCGGTAATCAGGATGCGGGCGTTTTCAAATTCTACGATTTGTCTGTCGTTATTGGTAATGAAGTAGGGAGAAATATAACCCCGGTCAATTTGCATCCCTTCCACTACTTCCAGTTCGGTAGTCAGGGATTTAGATTCTTCCACAGTGATCACACCGTCTTTGGTGACCTTTTCCATGGCTTCGGCAATCATTGCGCCCACTTGTTCATCATTACCGGAGGAAACAGTGGCCACTTGGGCGATCGCACTTCCTTCTACTGGTTTTGCCAACTTGGCAATTTCTTGTACCAACACTTCAATAGTTTTGTCGATCCCCCGCTTCAAGCTCATGGGGTTAGTACCAGCGGCGACGTTCTTTAAACCTTCTCGAATCATCGCCTGTGCTAAAACTGTGGCGGTGGTGGTTCCATCACCAGCGATATCCTTGGTTTTGGATGCCACTTCTTGAATCAGTCTTGCACCGGTGTTTTCTAAGGGATCTTCTAATTCAACTTCTTTGGCAACTGTGATCCCATCATTAACGATTTGGGGCGCGCCAAATTTTTTTTCTAAAAGGACGTTACGACCTCTAGGTCCGAGGGTGATTTTTACCGCGTCAGCTATGGCGTTAACACCTTTCTCTAGCGCTCGCCGTGACTCTTCATCAAATGAAATAATTTTTGCCATGTTTTATCTCTCTAGTCCTTCCATTAGACAATTTAGCACTCACTAGACTAGAGTGCTAATCACCAAACAGTTCAGATTATAAATGCAAATTCCCAAAATTGAGTAATATTACAGTTGATACTCATATAGGACAATGGCAGTAATGCTTGAATTGGGGGATGAATCTAGACAACTTTCTTAAGTCCCTCGGCATTGCCGACCCTAGCGGTTCCGGCTGGTTGGCAGTAGTATTTACGTTTCTTTTGGCTTGGTTGGTAACCTGGCGTTTGATTCCCACAATACGCAAATTTGCCTTGCGGGTAGGTTGGGCTGACCAACCAAATGCACGACGACTCAACCAGCAGCCTTTACCCAATGCGGGTGGTTTAGCTATTTATGCGGGAGTGATTGCCGCTATGGTACTAGCTAGCCTGTTACGACCTATTGCCCTGCAAAGCGTCTTGGCTCAAGTCCTAACCATTTTACTAGGAGGTTCCATCCTAGTGCTTGTTGGTTTTATTGATGATCAGTTCGGTTTGCCGCCCTCTGTGCGCCTGTGGGCACAGATTGTCACGGCATTGTTGCTGTATGCCAACGGCATCAGGATTGATGTTGGATTGAACACGCCCCTAGACTCGCTATTTTCCATGGCGATAACGGTACTTTGGGTAGTAGGTATCACTAACGCCATCAATTTGATGGACGGTATGGATGGATTGGCTGGGGGAGTGAGTTTTATCACTGCCATGAGTTTGTTAGGGGTTGCTGCCCAATTTCCCAATCGGGCGGCTGCTATTTTAGTGCTGGCAGCTTTAGGGGGTGGAGCTTTGGGCTTTTTGCGCCATAACTTCCACCCCTCAAGGATTATCATGGGTGATGCTGGTGCATACTTTTTTGGTTATGTCCTAGCTGCAACTAGTATTTTAGGTAACCTGCAACAAAATACAATTTTTGCCCTCGGACCGACGATTTTATTTCTCATATTGCCAGTATTGGATACTACACAAGTGTTTATCCGCAGGTTATTGGCAGGAAAAAACCCTCTGAGTACCCCCGGTAAAGACCACATACACCACCGCTTACTCGCCTGGGGATTTTCCCAAGGCCATGCTGCCTTGACTCTGTGGAGTATCACTTTAGTTTTTAACTTGCTAGCCATGAGAATACAAGGCATGACTGTGGTGGTGATATTGACCACTGCCATTAGTATTGTCATGCTCTTGAGCTTTACCATCTGGCAAAGAACCTGGAGTCACTCATGATTACATTACCATGCCGCCATCAACGTTAAAGACTTGTCCAGTAATGTAAGCAGCAGCAGGATCAGCAGCGAGGAACCGCACCATACCAGCTATTTCTTCTGGTTGACCGTAGCGACCCAGAGGGATATATTTCAAAATATCTTCGGTGTTGCTAAGTTTACTGGTCATGTCTGTGGCAATAAAACCAGGAGCAACGGCATTAACTGTGATCCCGCGAGAAGCGAGTTCTTTGGCGACTGTTTTAGTAAAGCCGATGACCCCTGCTTTGGCGGCGCTATAGTTGGCTTGACCTGGGTTACCCATTTGTCCAGCTACGGAGGCAATATTAATAATGCGTCCAGAACGTTGTTTGAGCATGATTTTACTGGCGGCGCGTGTGCATAAGAACACACCTGTCAGGTTGAGGTCAATTACTGCTTGCCAATCTTCTGGCTTCATGCGTAAAAGTAATGTGTCGCGAGTAATACCGGCATTATTGACAATAATATCAAGGCGCTGAAACTTTTCTATGGTGGCGTTAAATAATGCCTCCACTTGTTCAACCTTGGATACATCAGCTTTTAGGGCAATAGCCTGACCTCCGGCGGCATTAATTTCTGCGGCTACAGTGTCGGCAGCACCGCTAGAACTAGCATAATTAACTACTATACTCGCTCCTTGTTTAGCTAGTTCTAAAGCGATCGCTCGTCCAATCCCCCGTGAAGCCCCTGTGACAATTGCAACTTTTCCCTGCAAGGTTTCCATAAATTATTCCTTTTGCTTTTCAAATAACCGCGCTAATAATCTTATGGTGATTTGTGCTTATAATTGCAGGATTTTAGATTTAATTGCTTGCTGATCCGGATATCTATACCTTTGGGAAGATGGGGAAATTGAGCAACAATAAAAACAAAATGATGATATGCCGATTCTTTAAGGTACACATTACCATTAAAAGCAATCAATAAAGATTTGGTGTGTGTCACATGGCGACAAAAAAACAATTCAACAGTTTTGAAGAGATGTTATCTGGTTCTGATGTACCAGTATTAGTGGATTTTTATGCTGATTGGTGTGGCCCCTGTCAGATGATGGTGCCAATTTTAGAGAAAGTTAATGCTCAATTACAAAATCGGTTGCGTGTCGTAAAAATTGATACTGAAAAGTATACAGTGCTAGCAAATCAGTACCAAATTACTGCCTTACCAACATTGGTACTATTTAAGCAAGGTCAGCCAGTGGAGAGAATTGAGGGAGTGATGCAAGCAGAACAACTAGTGCAACATCTGCAAAATTTCATTTAAAACAGATTAAGTTATAGAGACGCACAATTGTGCGTCTCTAGATATTAAAAAACATTAATTTTTAGTCATTAAATGTTAAGATATAAAACATGGATTGCATGCGGAAACCTTCTATGTAAGTTTACTTAAAATTGGATTTAGCTGGTACTGCTAGTACATCCGTATATTCCGTCCGAATAGGCATTTAATCGCGGCAAAACGTACTAGAGTTTACCTTCATAGCCTAATATTATGTAACTTTCATGTGAATTGGGAACATACAAAACCATGAAATAGGATGAAAATTGGGTAGACCTCCCCATATAAAAACGGGTGCTTTTACCCTATTCGCAAGGGCGATCTATTGAGGAAGATGGAAATGTAGGATGGGCGGTAATCCCAAGCAGCAACTATGGAATATTTATATTACCTGGCAAATGCCAGTATAACCCTGAGAATTGTACAACATCTCCACACCAGACCTCAGATGCCAGTTTCTTTCGTCACCGTAATTCATCAAATTGATGGGTGGGTGGTGAGAATAAAATTAAGAGAGGAAGTTTCGCCCCAGGAGGATGGGGACTTTCGAGCTTTTCTCAATGAATTAGGAATTAGGTATACACCACCAATGCGGGTGCAGATGGCACTTTGGAGTTTACAAGGGGGACAATGTCCCGTAGAGGTAATGCGCCGCTACCAAGTGGCCATAGTTTCTCATGGTAACCCTGAGAAAGAAGAAATTGAAGCCTTCCGACAACAATTTGTGCGAGGATTGGGTTACTGTCCGGAAACACTAGCGTGATTGTTAATTCCAGACCATCAGCCATCAGCAAAACAATCAAAAGCTGCTCGGAGATATTCTTGCAAATAAAATTGGTATCCATCTGCGGATAAACTAGCTAAAGGTTCTGAGGTCAATGTCATTCCAGTCCGCTGTTTTGAGATTTGCTGACGGTGGACAATGGCAACATCAAAGCGACATGGGCAGTCAGCCTTGTGAGGATACTCAGCTAAAAATATTTTGGCCGTGCGCCAAATTTTAGCTTGCTTTTGTGGCGTGATGGCACTTTTACCCCCTGCATCCCAACTTCTGGGACTACGGGTTTTGACTTCGACAAATGCTAGTTGGGGTAATTGGTCAACAAACAGACCACCTTCACTACCTAGCTGTTGCTCCTGAAACTGGGCAATAATGTCGATTTCCCCCCAACGGCTGCAAAAACGACGATGCAAAATAGTCCAGCCCCTAGACTGTAACCATTGTGCTACTAGGTCTTCTCCTAATTCACCAATATCGGGATAATGAGAGAAAGGAGGTTTAGCCATTGGTTAAAAATATGATGAATAATAGATTAAGTAAGGAAAATTGGGCCAGCATACTCGGTGTATTGCTTGGGGTCGTGGTGGGCATGATAATAATTGTAGGGTATACGCCAACAGCTTTAGCCCTAGAATATAACAAAGAGATTTTAATAGAGTCTGACTTTTCCGGACGTGATTTAACAGACTCTAGTTTTACTAAAGCTAATCTGCGCCAGAGTAACTTTAGCCATACTAATTTGCGTGGTGTCAGCTTTTTTGCGGCGAATTTAGAATCGGCAAATTTGGAGAGTGCTGATCTGTCCTTCGCTACTTTAGATTCAGCTCGACTGATTAAAGCTAATTTGACCAATGCGATTTTAGAAGGTGCGTTTGCTTCTAACGCTAGGTTTGATGGTGCGATTATTGATGGTGCTGATTTTACTGATGTTCTGCTGCGTCCGGATGAGGAGAAAAAATTGTGCCAACTTGCCAAAGGTACTAATCCCGTAACAGGAAGAGATACACGGGAGACATTGTTTTGTCAGTAATTCGCTTTTCAAAAGTTAAAACTTGGTGGTTCTGTGATATGAGAAAATTAGAAATTATAAAAATGTCACCAGACAATTCATGCAGTTTTAATTAAAATGGCACAACATCAGAAGTCAACAGTCGTGATTACTGGCGCTTCCTCTGGGGTGGGTTTGCAAGCCGCGAGAGCGCTTTCCCAAAGGGGATGGTATGTAGTGATGGCCTGTCGGGATTTATCCAAGGCGGAAAATGCTGCTAAGTCTTTGGGAATGGAGCAGGACAGCTACACAGTCATGCATATTGACTTAGCCTCTTTAGATAGTGTTCGGGAATTTGTCAAGGACTTTCGCGCCAGTGGTAGGTCTTTGGATGCTTTGGTTTGCAATGGGGCAATTTATATGCCTTTAATCAAGGAGCCATTGCGCAGTCCAGAGGGATTTGAACTGACTGTGGCCACAAATCACCTGGGTCATTTCCTTTTGTGTAATTTGCTTTTGGAAGACTTGAAAAATTCCCCATCTACGGAGCCGAGGTTGGTGATTTTGGGAACTGTTACCCATAACCCCAAGGAGTTGGGAGGAAAAATTCCACCGCGTCCAGATTTGGGCGACTTGAAGGGTTTTGCCCAAGGGTTTAAA
This sequence comes from Anabaenopsis tanganyikae CS-531, assembly GCF_029891675.1. Classification (NCBI taxonomy): domain Bacteria; kingdom Bacillati; phylum Cyanobacteriota; class Cyanophyceae; order Nostocales; family Nodulariaceae; genus Anabaenopsis; species Anabaenopsis tanganyikae. The sequence goes on along the minus strand of NZ_JANQDF010000089.1, from coordinate 54,324 downwards.
GATCCAGTCACGATGATTGACGGTAAGAAGTTTGAACCGGTGAAGGCTTACAAGGATAGCAAGGTGTGTAATGTGTTGACTATGAGGGAGCTACATCGGCGTTATCATGAGTCACACGGGATCACTTTTAGCTCGCTCTATCCCGGTTGTGTGGCGACGACTGCTCTGTTTAGAAATCATTATCCTTTGTTTCAGAAGATTTTCCCAGTTTTCCAAAAGTACATTACTGGGGGCTTTGTATCCGAGGAGGAGGCTGGCGATCGCGTGGCAGAAGTGGTGAGCGAACCTGCATATAATCAGTCTGGTGCTTATTGGAGCTGGGGAAATCGACAAAAGAAAAACCGTAAATCATTTCTACAAGAGGTTTCTAATGAAGCCAGTGATGATGACAAGGCTGAACGTCTGTGGGATTTAAGCGCCAAGTTGGTAGGACTAGCTTAGGCTTTTGCTAAGTTGAATCACAGATGAACAAAGTTCATCTGTGGTTTTTTATTGCCATGGGTAAAATTTATTCAGTATGGTGACCCATAGGCAATTTTCAGGATGAAATTAAAGTAAATCTGTAATGGAAAACTGGCGTTGACACTCTAATTCCTGTAGTCGGATTTTTTCGGTGTAGAAAGATTGGTAATCTGATTCTGAGCCGGTTTTTTCCCACAGTTCTAAGAAGTAACGATAGCGTTTCTCTGTAAATACTCTCTCCATCACAGCCATGGCTGCTTGGACTACTTGGGGTGTCCGGAGGATGTCTTTCTGAGTTTTTTCAGTCAGATGAAATAAATGGGAAATTACCTCAATTGGTTCTGATAATTCTAAATATTTATTTTGTAACCTTGATATTAAATCTAGTTCATCTCCGGTTAATTCCAAAATTTTTTGCCATAATAATCGATGGTGGGAAAGGCTAAATTCTAAATTCCTTGCTTCTAAAGTCTGCAAAATAGCTTGGCGCTGCTCGGGACAGTGCAGATAAATTCTTAATAGTAAAGACTCTGCTAATTCTAAAAGACTTTTATCCCCTGAAATAGGAGAGGGGGTAGGTTTGGGACTATACCATTTTTTCTGAGGGGGTAAAGGTTTATTTGTTATAACTCTAGTGGGCGCAATTTGAGTTAAGAGATTTTCCACCCGTAGGGGTATGAGTCTGGTGTCACCTAAGCTGAGGATTTCCGCACAGTGAGAGATGTAATAATTTCTTGTATCATTATTATCTATATCTTTAAGTAATTTAACTATTTGCTGGCTAACCTGCTGAAAGTCGGCAGCTTGTTTTAAGTCTCGATTGTGAATAATTTGCTGAATCTGCCAATCCAGCCATAGTGGGGCGGTTGCTAGCAGTTTTATATACTCTTCTGGTGTATGAGTATATAAGTATTCGTCAGCATCTTTACCATCGGGAATATTGAGAATCTTCAGCTGTACTTCACCTTTATATGCTAGTGCGGCTATTTCCCCAATGGCGCGTTCAGCAGCGATATTACCGGCTTTGTCAGCATCAAAGTTGAGTATTAATTCTTTAGATTCGGTATAGCGTAAGATTGACCGCACTTGTTCTATGCTTAAGGCTGTACCCAGGGAAGCCACAACATTAGTAATACCAGCAGCATGGAGGGCGATCGCATCAAAATATCCTTCCACTACCACAGCTTGATCAGATTGGGAAATTCCCGTTTTAGCTTGATCAAGGGCGAACAAAGTTTTACCCTTATTAAAAAGCTCGGTGTCTGGCGAATTTAAATACTTTGGCTGCTCATCAGATAGGGTTCTAGCACCAAAAGCAATTATCCGCCCTTGAACATCGCGGATAGGAATCATCAAGCGATCGCGGAACACATCATAATAACCGCCTCCTCCCTGACGCGGCTTAATTAATCCTGCTTTCTCTAATAATTGTACTGGGTAGTGTTTATCTTCCACTAGATAGCGATGTAAAGTTTCCCACCCTGATGGTGCATAACCTAAACCAAACCGCTGAATTGTTTCCTCTTGGAGTTGGCGATCGCGTAGTAAATATTGATATGCTTTTTCTCCCAGGCTCTGTCGGAGAGCGTGTTGATAAAACTGTGCCGCAGAAGCAAGAACCTCATACAACTTTTCTCGTAAAGAAATGTGACGTTGTAATTCTTGACGTTGTTCTGGGGCGAGAGTTTGGATAGGTACTTGATAACGTCGTGCTAAATCTAACACTACTTCCGCAAAAGACTGTTTGCCCAAGTCCATTAAAAACTTGATAGAATTTCCCCCGGCTTGACAGCCGAAACAATAATACATTTGCTTAGTTTGACTGACTGTGAAACTGGGGGTTTTTTCATCGTGGAAGGGACACAAGCCCACAAAATCCTTACCACGCTTGCGTAAAACCACGTACTGTGAAACAATATCAACAATGTCAGCACGCTGTTTAATTTCCTCAATTGTATCTGGGTGCAAACGGGGAATTTGCATTTTAGTTCATTATTTTGTAGTCACTAATAGGTATTATATTGTTACTCCAAAGCCAACAATCATGTGTAAAATTCTTTGCACTGAATTTTGATAACACACAGTAACTAAAGAATGGGACGTATTTTTATTTCCGCTGCTGGAGGTAAAGCAGCAAAAGGTTTATATACAGGCTCCATAGCAGGTAATATAAACGAAACCAGAGAAATGATTTTGCTGCGGGATTTAATAGTCACAGAATTACGCGCGCAAAGTTGTAACGTTTTAGCGGTTCCCGATGACCTGAGCGCCACTGAGAGTATTGCTTGGATTAATTCCCGGAGCTGTCCGGGTGATGTCGCCCTAGAAATTCATGCTCAAGCTGCTATAAGTCCCACTCTCCAGGGTGCGGGTGTCCACTACATTGCTGATAACCAAGAGCGTCAAAGTCATGGGGAATTATTATTACTCAAGCTTTTAGGGCGTGTCACGCGGTTAGCAAATTGGGGAGTTAAGCCAGATACAGACAGCTGCTTGGGGAGTTTGCCATTTTGCCGCCAGATTATCATTCCTTCTTTATTGATGCAAGTAGGCTTTCTCAGCAGTCCAGAAGATTGCTTATTGTTACAAAATTATCGCCGTGATTTTGCCTTGGGAATTGCTGAGGGTTTAATATCTTGGAGTCGGCTAATTGACCGCAGTACTGTAAATGCTGTTGTATCTGACTACCCAGTTATTGATATTCATATTAATGGGCAAAAATATGGTGAGAAAGGAATATTAGTTAATGGTAATTGCTACATTCCGATTAACATAGTAGATCAACTACAAATTGATTTATTAAAGTTAAGAGATGTTCACCGCATTAGTTACCATAAAATAGTTTATATTAAAGCTGTGGATTTAAGAGAATTTCACGTTCAAATTACATGGGATACCACAATTAATCTAGTTACTTTACGCTCAAATTTATTAATTTGCGTTGATCAAATAGACCGCATTATGTCAAGGGGTAACACATCGGAAGTAGAGTTACAATTATTCCTGAAAAGCAACCATGAAAAAGCTTTAGTAAATTTTTCACAGATAGCCCAATTGTATCGAGAAGAGGGTAAGATTGAGGGTGTAAACTATGACATTGCTTTCTGCCAAATGTGCTTAGAAACTGAATTTTTACGTTTTGGGGGCGATGTCAGACCTGAGCAAAATAACTTTGCTGGTTTGGGTTGTATTGGTGGTAGTGTTGAAGCTGCGTCTTTTCCTAGCGCCAGAATTGGTGTGAGAGCGCATATTCAACACTTAAAAGCCTATGGGAGTCTTGAACCTTTAGTAACCGAAGTGGTAGATCCACGATTTCGCTTTATCACCCGGGGAATTGCGCCATCAATTTATCAACTTTCTGGGCGGTGGTCAGCAGATTTAGATTATGGTACAAAAATCTTAGCAATCATGAAACGTTTATATACTTCAGCACAGATTTTGTGATGTCACTGATATCAAAGGATTAAATAGCTGCGCCAATTCCCTTGTGACTCCTGATTTTGTTGTTGGGGAACTAGCAAGCGCCAGCTCTTACCTTCTTGCTGAATTTGCAAATAAATTTCAAAAGGTTGTTGGTGTTGTGTTAACTGTCTTTTGGGAAGGTGCAAAATTAAATCGTAGGTTCCCCGGACGCGGAAAGCTGGTAGGTTTTCAATGGTTAGGGGTTGTTCCTGGCGAATTTTTAAATCTTTGATTTCAAAATCGGATAAGTCTAAATCCAGTTTTTGGTTGAGTTGCTGCTGAGTTTGTTCTACCTGGAGTGCGATCGCTTTTTGGACTAACTGAGTAGTCGGTAATAGTCCGATGGTACCACACCCTGTCAATAACGCCAGTAAAATCACCGTCACCAAAAGCCGTATCATATTAAATGCATATACAATCTGTCAGCGATAGTATACAGGAATTTCCCTGGTTAAGGTCTAACAGCTTTAGCGACAAACAATTTCTGAAACACTTGTAGCCTTTGCTGGGGAGGTTCTGGGGTGATGCTCCCCCACAAACTTTCCCAGTAAAAAAACGAAATACCAGTAAAATTGCGATCGCGTACCGTTTTCACCTGTGCTTGAATTTGGGAAATCTTCATAGGACTAGTAGAGGTTCCGGTTAAAATACCAATACTAACCGGTATCCGAGTCCGAGCAAATTTTACTGCTGGTTGTTCTAATTCAGTAATAAAACTCTTTTGATTATTGCGATATACCTGCAATATTAACTCATCTACTAAACCTCTTCTTACCCAGGTTTCCCAGTCTTGTAAATAGTATTTATAGGCAAAAGCCTGTGAATTTGGGGATACAGATATGACCGCATTAGGTTTAATTGCTTTCACACTTTGATGAACTTTTACCATAAAATTGGTAATCTTATTAGCGCGCCAACGCATCCATTCTGGATTAAACGGGTCACTAGGAGGACTTTTACCTTGATGTTCTTGGCGATAGAGATCAACCGTGAAAGCATCATAACCAAATTCTACAGGCATACCAAAATGATCATCTAATTGAATGCCATCCACATGATAAATGCTGACAACTTCCTGAATTAAACCTAACATAAACTGCTGCACTTCTGGGTGCAGAGCATTTAACCAAGCTTGCTGATGTCCTGAATTATCATTTATTTCCTTTAAAGGAACTTCGTTAGTAGATTTTATCCCTTCCTTTCCCATAGTTAACCAATCCGGATAACCCTTGGCTAATTGTGAATGAGGTGGGGTCATAAAACCATATTCAAACCAAGGAATCACACTTAAATTTTGAGGTCTAGCCAGTTGAATAATTTTTGCTAAAACATCTTGTCCGCCGTGCATGATATTTAGTAAAGTATCAGCATCAGATCCTGTTACACTTTTAGCTAACTTACTCTTATAGAAAGTATGGCCTCGATTCCACACCACAGGGTAAATAGTATTAAAGTTTAGCGCAGCTAATTGTGTAACAGCGCGGTCAATTCCCCAGGGCAAAAATAAAACGCCACTAGCAACATTAGTTAGCCAAACCCCTCGTAGTTCTGTTGTTATTGGTAAGCTTTTCTCCGATTGAGATCCCGTTAGTAAAGGAAAAGAAAATACTGTGTAGGCGATTACAAATCCCCAACACAGTAAGTAAAAAAAACTACGTTTATTCAACCTATTCATTTATGGGCTTGACTTTGTTTTTTACTGAGAAACAGTTTTATATAGATATCTAACTAACATTTCTCAGAATTATGTGATGATATCCTCAATACAAAACTCACCCTAACTTAAAGCCCAATTAAAATTGTTCCACGCCGGGAAACTGCTTGATATTTACTGAATTTGCGGCTTCGCCACAAGTGCGGGGGGTAGGAAATATTTTACCAGGATTTGCTAAACCTTGGGGATTAAATACCAGCCTGACCCATTGCATAGTTTCCAAGTCAGCCGGGGTAAACATATCTGGCATATAGCATTTTTTATCAGCACCAATACCATGTTCACCGGAAATACTGCCACCGACTTTAACACAAAGCTTCAGAATTTCTCCCCCTACTTCTTCTACTTTTTCCAGGGCTCCTGGTATAGAATTATCATACAGAATCAAAGGGTGTAAATTACCATCGCCAGCATGAAATACATTGGCAATTTTATAACCATATTTTTCACTTAATGCCTCAATTTCTTGGAGGACATAAGGTAACTGAGTCCGGGGGATGACACCATCTTGGACATAATAATCTGGGCTTAAGTGTCCAGCGGCGGCGAAAGCTGCTTTCCGTCCTTTCCAAAGTTTTAAACGTGTCTCTGGGTCACTAGCACTAGTTACATTTCGTGCCCCATTTTGGCGACAAATTTCAATAACCCGTTGTTTATTGACCTGAACTTCCACATCTAAACCATCGATTTCTACTAATAAAATAGCCGTAGCATCGCGAGGATAACAATTTGTGGCGACAACATCCTCAACTGCATTAATACTGATGTTATCCATCATTTCCATCCCACCGGGAATAATTCCGGCGCTGATAATATCAGAAACCGTTGCTCCAGCAGCTTCGACACTGGTAAAATCGGCTAATAACACACAAATTGATTCGGCAGTTTTGAGGATTTTCAGAGTAATTTCTGTAGCGATACCTAAAGTACCTTCAGAACCCACAAATACACCTGTTAAATCATAACCAGGTGTTTCGGGAATTTGTCCCCCTAAATCTAAAATTTCCCCGGTGGGCGTGACAATTTTTAAACCCAAGACATGGTTAGTTGTGACACCGTACTTTAAACAATGTACTCCCCCTGAGTTTTCCGCTACATTACCCCCAATTGAGCAGATAATTTGACTAGATGGGTCTGGTGCATAATAAAATCCCGCCCCGCTGACGGTTTGTGTTACCCAGCTATTAATTACCCCTGGTTGTACTACAATGCGCTGATTATCTAAATCAATACTCAGGATTTGCCGCATTAGGGAAGTGACAATTAAAACAGAATTTTCCGAAGGTAAAGCCCCTCCAGATAAACCAGTACCAGAACCACGGGCGATAAAGGGTACAGAATATTGATTACATATTTTGACAATTTGGGCAATTTGTTCTGTAGTTCTGGGTAATAATACCACAGCAGGGCGTTGACGATAACTGGTTAAACCATCGCACTCATAGGTGATGAGTTCTTCACGGCGTTGTACCACGCCATTTTTACCAACTACGGTTTCAAATGCTTTAATAATAGCTTTCCAGTTGTATTGCTTTTTCTCTTGGATGAGCATAGCTTTTTATAGTCAAATGTAGATATATCTTCATTGTTACCAGAATAGCGCTTGCAAAGGGGGAGAGTTACTACTTTTATCCCAGAGTTGAGGCTTTGCTGCTAAACAAATTCCCCTACTCGTCGCCCAACCTTTTCTAGTAAATCAGGATCATCTGCGTTAAACCACTGAATTTGAGGATATGCTTTAAACCAAGTACGCTGGCGCTTGGCAAATTGTCGTGTATGTAGAACAGTTAATTCTTTGGCTGACTCTAAAGAAATTTTACCCGCCAAATACTGGTTAATTTCTTGATATCCCAAGGTATTTAATAAAGGTAAATCAGCACCATATTTTTGAGAGAGATATTCTACCTCAGCCACTAAACCATCAGCGATCATTTGTTCGGTTCGCCTGTGAATGCGCAGCCTTAGTTTTTCCGGGTCACAATCTAGACCTATTTGCAAAATTGGGTAATCTGGGGGGTTCTCTCCTTGCTGCTGGGAAATGGGGCAACCGGTAATGTAAAATACTTCTAATGCTCGTAAAGTCCGGACAGTATCATGGGGATGAATTTTTTGGGCCGCGATCGCATCTACTTGTTTTAAAATGCCATATAGGGAGGTTTGTCCTAAAGATTCCAGTTGCGATCGCAATTCTGGATGTGGTGCAACCCTGGGAATTTTCATTCCTTGAACGATAGAGCGGATGTACAAACCAGTACCACCAACTAACAGTAGTGGAGACTGAGGTAGGGAAGTAATTAAACTTTGTGCTTGTTCCTGATAGTCTGCTACCGTCATAGTGTCCCTGGGGTCGCAGATATCTATTAAATAATGTGGTACTAATTTTTGTTCTGTAGATGTTGGTTTCGCCGTTCCAATATTAAATTCCCGGTACACCTGACGGGAATCAGCACTGAGGATGACAGAATCTAAACCCCCGGCTAAACTCAAAGCCAAACCTGATTTACCTGTGGCCGTCGCACCACAAATTACAATCAATTTAGTCATTTATCTTAACTTCCCATACTCACCGGTTTCTAGTCAAGCTTTTGTGATAGAATCCTAAAGTTTTTATTTTATTTTTTCTCATAGGTAGTTTCCTAGCCCTTACTAATTAAAATTCATATACTACAGATAATACAGAGTGCATCTCAGTAACTGCAAATTTTGAGGCAATCAGTTCACAAAACTTATGGGGTTGTATCCCCTAGATAAACTTCTCATAAAAATGGTCTACAGTCCTCATTAACCCTTTTGTGTTATAATTTTGGGGTGTTTTAACTTTTTTGTTTTTGGGCGACTTTCAACCCACGCATCAGGAGAATTTTCATGACGAGCAGTTACAGTGCCGATCAGATTCAAGTTCTGGAAGGTCTGGAAGCCGTCCGCAAACGGCCAGGGATGTACATCGGGACTACAGGGCCGCGAGGACTCCACCATTTAGTTTATGAGGTGGTAGATAACTCTATTGATGAAGCTTTGGCGGGTCACTGTACCCATATAGAAGTGGATATCAATGCTGATGGTTCCGTGACCGTCACAGATGATGGTCGGGGTATTCCCACCGACACTCACTCGCGCACGGGGAAATCTGCTTTGGAAACTGTGTTAACCGTACTACACGCTGGGGGTAAGTTTGGGGGTGGTGGTTACAAGGTATCTGGGGGATTACACGGGGTGGGGATTTCCGTAGTTAACGCCCTGTCGGAACTAGTAGAAGTGACTGTTTGGCGGGATTATAAGGTTCATGTCCAGCGCTATGAAAGAGGTCTACCAGTTACTGAACTGCAAGTAAAGCCTGAAAAAGATGGCAGAACCGGGACTTCTGTCAAATTTAAGCCAGATTACCAAATCTTTACTACTGGTATTGAGTTTGATTACATGACTTTAGCAGGTCGCCTGCGGGAACTGGCGTATCTAAATGCAGGTGTCAAAATTACCTTTAGCGACCATCGCCTGGAACTGCTCAAAAGCGATACACCCAGGGTAGAAACCTACGAATACAAGGGTGGAATTAAAGAGTATGTTGGTTATTTGAACCGCGAGAAGCAACCACTACACGAAGAAATTATTTATGTGCATGGAGAACGCAATAATGTACAAGTAGAAGTTTCTTTACAGTGGTGTACTGATGCTTACACAGACAATGTGCTGGGGTTTGCTAATAATATTCGCACCGTTGATGGTGGTACTCACTTAGAAGGGTTAAAGGCGGTTCTGACTCGCACTTTAAATGCCATCGCTCGCAAGCGCAATAAAATTAAAGAGAATGAATCTAACCTCAGTGGCGAACACGTGCGGGAAGGTTTGACAGCAGTAATTTCTGTGAAAGTCCCCGACCCAGAATTTGAAGGACAAACTAAAACCAAACTGGGTAATACTGAAGTTCGCGGGATTGTTGATTCTTTGGTGGGAGAAGTCCTCAGTGAGTATTTAGAATTTCATCCGGGAATCGCTGACTCGATTTTAGATAAAGCTATTCAAGCCTTTAAAGCGGCCGAAGCAGCTCGTCATGCGCGGGAGTTAGTGCGGCGCAAATCTGTTCTGGAATCTTCACCCTTACCAGGTAAATTAGCAGATTGCAGTTCTCGTGACCCAGCAGAGTCGGAAATCTTTATCGTGGAGGGCGACTCAGCAGGTGGGAGTGCTAAACAAGGACGCGATCGCCGTACCCAAGCCATCCTCCCCCTTCGTGGTAAAATCCTCAATATCGAGAAGACAGACGACGCTAAAATCTATAAAAATAACGAAGTCCAAGCATTAATTACAGCCCTGGGTTTAGGGGTAAAAGGTGACGAATTTGACGCTTCCCAACTGCGTTATCATCGCATTGTGATTATGACTGATGCTGATGTTGATGGGGCGCACATCCGTACACTATTGTTAACTTTCTTCTATCGATATCAGCGATCGCTCATTGAACAGGGTTTTATATATATTGCTTGTCCACCACTATTTAAATTAGAACGGGGACGCAATCATGAGTATTGCTATAGCGATCGGGAATTACAACAAAAAATTGCTCAATTCCCCAGCAACGCTAACTATACCATCCAACGTTTCAAAGGTTTGGGTGAAATGATGCCTCAACAACTCTGGGACACGACCATGAACCCAGAAACCAGGAAAATGAAGCAGGTGGAAATTGAAGACGCTGCGGAAGCTGATCGCATTTTTACAATTTTAATGGGCGATCGCGTTGCACCCAGACGCGAATTCATCGAAACCTATGCTTCTAAACTCAATCTCACGGATTTAGATATCTAAATACTTAGATATCTAAATCCCTTGATATAGCGTTGATAACGAAAATGGCGAAAAACCTGATTGTTCATAAAAATATCGCTGTCAGCGGGAAACTCAGCGGTTTTAGCCCTGAGAGGGAAAACTAGGCTTAGACTTTAGCCGACTGGGTAGACGATGTTTGACGACCGGATCTCAGTGTCTTTACACCATCAGAGTGTCAAATAGTTTATCGGGTAATTCTGCCATCAGATTTCCCCGATACTTAGACCACAAGCTAGAACTCAAATAATTTTATCAACAGCAATATTCCCTGCTTAAATTTCCCCGTCGAATCAAAACCGGGGAAATTTGCTTGGTGATTTCTTGTCTGGTCAAATTGTTTGATATAATACATCAAGATAAAACTAGCATAACTATAATTTTTTCAATGGTAGAAATATCACAAAAACAAATTTTTGTCAAGTATATGCCAACTAGATTGTATTGGCACTTTAGTCAGAGTCAAAAGCATCGATATCTAAATCTAAGTTATGGGTGAAATTCACCCACAAGTTAGAAAAGCATTTGTTATGCTTGAATAGCAAAGCTTAATTTCTTCTACCCAGCGGAATTAGCTCAATATCTTAAAGATTAAATATCGCGTAATCACAACATTGTCCCTAGAGTAAGAGTATTAGATTTAACAATGTTATGACTTACAGCCACGCCGCCAGTGGGTGAGCAACCAATAATCTGACTGTTTGATGTTGGGAATTCTGACTGCTTATACCTTCTTGGGATTGCCGGGGTGATGTCTATGATATTACCGGTATAATTTAGATATTAGTCTACTTAAGTCTAAAATCTGTAATTTTAACTGTTAAAATTCCTCTGAATTGATTAAAATATCGGTGTATACAATAAGAACAGTTTGTCAACTATCATAAGGTAGAAATCTCGGCAGTGCGCTAATGTGTGAATAAGACGAATCAGTCAAATCTCAACTGTTGGTCATTTTGCTGATGACACCACAGCCTTAACTCCCTAGTTGAGGCATTTGGCAGAGCTAAAGTTCCGTGTCTGAAGACAAGCATGATGATTATGACTGTATTTACGGTGCCAAAAGCTCCGTGCAAATCTAAAAATTGAGTTGTTTATGAAGGAAATGTAAAAATGGGTGCATTAGTATTTCTCGCTTAAGTTAAGATTAACAAAACGGCTGCTATGTAGTTAATGTTGCATATCATACTTAAATGTATGTAATAGCGGGTGTAGTTTCCTTTGAATGTAAACATAACGCCACTAGAAGGGAGAAAGTTAAAAATTTCAGGGTATGACTACCATTTCTAATATCTTTTAGTTATTAGCGGCTTGACTTTGCACAATTGCATCATGATTAACACACAAAAAGAGTGCAATTTTTGTGAAACACGCTACAATCGGAAAAGTCTTTATCAGAAAATATGCCAACATTCATATTACACTCATATTTTGGTTATATGGAGTGGTAGGTTTTTGGGATCAAGACAAATATTTGTTTAAACTTGGTTAAAAGTTGTATGTCATAGCAACACATATGATTTCTAACTAAAATGAGCAAGTCAGTAATATGACTTTCTACATATCATCAAACAGTCCTCTCACAGAGGAGAAAAACTTCCGGGAAGTCAGCCTAAAAACCTATTTTCGGTAGTGAAATAGCTCGGTTAATAGAGCAGTAAACACATCTTGAGTAATTGATTCTGCAAGGAGCATGAGGAACGCGGCATGAACCAGGCTAACAACGTACTCGAAAGCATTTATCAGCCTGACCTAGAAATAATAAATCAGCCTGAGCTCGAGTTAGAACTCTTAGTCGAAGAAGAAGAAGAAGAAGAGGACTTGCTGATTAATGATGATGGCGAAGATGAGTTTTTAGAGCCTCAGTCTGATGAGGACGACATAAAGTCTGGAAAAGCCGCTAAATCACGTCGTCGGACACAAAGCAAGAAAAAGCACTACACTGAAGACTCTATTCGCCTTTATTTGCAAGAAATTGGCCGGATTCGCCTATTGCGGGCAGATGAGGAAATCGAATTGGCGCGGAAAATCGCTGATTTACTGGAATTGGAAAGGGTGCGGGATAGACTGCAAGAGCAGTTAGAACGGGAACCTGAATATCGGGAATGGGCAGAAGCTGTACAATTGCCATTGCCAGCATTTCGTTATCGCCTGCATATTGGTCGCCGGGCAAAAGATAAAATGGTGCAATCGAACCTGCGTCTTGTGGTGTCAATTGCCAAGAAATACATGAATCGTGGTTTGTCTTTCCAAGACTTAATTCAAGAAGGTAGTCTTGGTTTGATTCGCGCCGCAGAAAAGTTTGACCACGAAAAAGGTTATAAGTTTTCTACATACGCTACATGGTGGATTCGTCAAGCTATTACCCGGGCGATCGCTGATCAATCCCGTACTATTCGCCTACCGGTTCATCTCTACGAAACCATTTCCCGGATTAAGAAAACTACCAAGTTGCTATCTCAAGAAATGGGTCGCAAACCCACTGAAGAAGAAATCGCTACTCGCATGGAAATGACCATCGAGAAGTTGCGGTTTATTGCCAAATCTGCCCAGTTACCCATTTCACTAGAAACCCCTATCGGTAAAGAAGAAGATTCTCGATTGGGCGACTTTATTGAATCCGATGGTGAAACTCCAGAAGATCAGGTTTCCAAAAATCTGCTGCGTGAAGACCTAGAAAAAGTCCTTGATAGTCTCAGCCCTCGTGAACGTGATGTACTCCGACTCCGCTATGGTTTAGATGACGGTCGCATGAAGACTCTAGAGGAAATTGGGCAGATTTTCAACGTCACCCGGGAACGGATTCGTCAAATTGAGGCTAAAGCACTCCGTAAGTTACGTCATCCCAATCGCAATAGTGTTCTTAAGGAATATATTCGCTAGTCATTAGTCATTAGTCATTAGTCATTAGTCATTAGTTTGACCAAAGGAGTGGGATACACAGCAACGTCCTTCTAGGACGGCTTTCGTCTGTCCTGCATAGCTCTTGCTGTTTAGCGTGCAGTACAGTAGAGTCTAAAATGGTCGGCATGGGGCATCGGCACGACTTTAAATGGGCGAGGAGCGACTGTAAGACTACTTCGGCAGCTTGCAGTAGGTCAATAATGCAAAAATGAACCACAAATAAAAAAACCTGGTAGTGCCAGGTTTTTTTATTGATTTTTTTTATCTACCTATTTCTGTATATCAAACTTACAGAATGCCCCAAAAATGAAGGAAGCCTTGACCAGAAAACAACTCAATCAGGGCAGCTGCTAAAAAGCCAATCATCGCCAAGCGACCATTCCAGATTTCCGCCTGGGGTGTAAAGCCCCAACGCCAAGCGTTGCGATCTTCAGTTACGGGGGCATTAACGTTTGTTGCGTTTGTCATGGTTGGCACTCCTAACTATATATTATTGCCTTATGTAAAATAATATAACAAATAGTTTAGAAATACAACATTTATTTATGATTTGTTGCGATATCTTGACTTAGGTATTTATTGCTGATAAGGCTAGAAAAGCATCTATCACTGGGTAGATATGCAGAAATTACAACTATTTTACATAAATATTAAGATTTATTCTCAATAAATATATGATTAGTTGGGTGATTTGCCCACAAAAATACGGATATTAGCGATTATTTTGGGAATACCTAGCCGGGAAATTATATTGATTAATAGTAAAGTTTATGATTTATGACGCTAAAAACCCCACACATAGAAGCTGCGTGAGGTTCCCATAGTTATAAATTAGTGTATGCGGATTACAGTCCGACTAGCATCACCGTGATCACTCTTTCATCCCGGTGCAGGTCAAGAATGCTTTCACCCTGACCATCTCTACCCAAAATGGGCACAGTCTCTACTCTAATGCGTACAACACGCTCTTTATTAGTCACCAGTGCCACCTCAGCAGAGGCGATCGCCCTAACCATCCCAACTAAATGATCCGTTTTAGTGGCAAATTTCAGGGCTTGTGTGCCTAAATTACCCCGATCAGCTCGTTTTAAATCACTCACAGGTAGCCGTTTGGCATATCCTTGTTCAGTCACCAGCAACAGGTGATCCTCCCCAGGCACAGTAACACAGCCTACCATGTGTTGATGTTTTAACAGCCGGAATGCTTGCAACCCCATAGCAGTCCGCCCCATAAGAGGAAGTTGTTGATCATCAGCAGCAAACTTTAACAAGCGTCCGCCAGAACTAGCTAAAATGAGATTGTCCTGGGCAGTAGTTAACTGGGTCAACAACAACTCATCATCTTCTTTGAGCTTCAAAATCGTAATTCCCCGACGGGTGAGATTGGTAAATTCTCCCAAAGATAGGCGCTTAATTCGTCCTTGCTTTGTCAGCACAACCATCTGCCTAGTTTGAGAATTTTCTGGTAAGAGGACACGACTAACCACCGCTTCCTGAGCACTTTGAGCCGTACTACTGAGCATAGTAATCAGTGGTGTTCCCCGGGGAGAACGTCCAGTCGTAGGGGGAATATCTCCCACACTCATAGGGTAGAGTTTGCCACCACTGGTAATTAGTAGTAACTCCTGATCTGTTGTAGTTAACTCCGTTTGGGTGATGAAGTCATGATCCGCTAGACCATTTTCGGCTTTCGATTTTTTCCCTGATGGCTGCAGTCTACGCACATATCCCCGGTGGCTGAATTCTAACACCACTTCTTCTGGTGGTTCAGAAGATGGTAAACTTTCGGGAGCCACTTTGTTTGAGCCTAAATATAATTTATCTTTACTTTCGGCTCCCTTGTTTTGAGGTAACTCTTGACTAGTGTGGGCTAAAAGCCTAGTCCGTCGGGGATTGTGATATTTGCGCTTGAGCGATCGCAAGTCTTTTTTCAGTCTTTTGAGTAGTTCTTGGCGATCGCTAAGTAATCTTTGCAATACAGCGATTTCTCCGCTGAGTTCCTCAAACTCTCGCTGCAAATTAGAGCGTTCTAAACTCGTGAGGCGGCGTAACGGCATAGACAGAATAGCATCTCCTTGCTCCTCACTCAAATCCAGACGGCTACAAAGGTTGATTTTAGCAGTACTACCATCAGCAGCTTGGCGTAAAATTTCAATTAATTGATCCAGTTGAGATAATGCTTTGAGCAACCCTGACACCAGATGCAGCCTACTTTGTGCCTTACCCAACTCATAACTATAGCGACGGTTGAGGGTTTGTTCCCGGAATTTCAAAAACTCCTGCAAAATCTGGCGTAAACTTAACTGGCGCGGTTGTCCATCCACCAATGCTAAGAGAATCGCCCCAAAATTACTTTGCAAGGCGGTTTGGTGATACAAGTTTTGCAGGACTTCTTGGGGGTTGATATCACGTTTGAGTTCAATCACTACCCGCATCCCTTCGCGATCGCTTTCGTCCCGCAGATCAGAAATTCCTTGTAGGCGACCGTGATTAACTAAATCTGCTACTTTCTCAATCCAGCCAGCCTTATTCACTTGATAAGGTAATTCAGTAATAATAATTGCTGTGCGCCGCTTACTACCCCTAGTCGGTGCAATTTCCTCCGTCTTGGCCACTCCTCGCAGTACAATTCCACCCTTACCAGTAGAATATGCGTCTCGAATCCCTGAGTTACCGACTATTTCGCCACCGGTGGGGAAGTCCGGACCAGGAATCACCTCCCATAGTTTTTCATCTGACAAATCCGGCTGGTCAATTAAGGCAATCAAGCCATCAACTAATTCTCCCAAGTTGTGGGGAGGAATATTTGTGGCCATACCCACAGCAATACCAGAACAGCCATTGAGCAACAGAAAAGGCAATTGAGCCGGGAGTACCGTAGGTTCCTGTTGGGAATTATCAAAGTTGCCGATAAATTCCACAGTTTCATCACCAATTTCTGCCAACATCCCCTCATGGCTGATGGGTGCAAGACGCGTTTCTGTGTAGCGCATGGCTGCTGGGGGGTCATTATCGACGCTGCCAAAGTTACCATGTCCTGACAATAGGGGATAGCGGCTGGAAAATTCCTGAACTAACCTGACTAAGGCATCATAAACTGCTTGGTCACCGTGGGGATGGTATTTACCCAGCACATCTCCCACCACACGGGCGCACTTACGATAGGGTCTATCTGGGGTTAGACCTAGTTCATGCATGGCATATAAAATCCGCCTGTGCACTGGTTTTAAGCCATCACGCACGTCTGGTAAAGCCCGCCCTACAATCACACTCATGGCATATTCTAGGTAAGACCGCTGCATCTCTGTATGCAGGGCTGTTGTGATTACCTGTCCCTTTGGGAGAAGGTTTAACTGTTTTGCCATGAGTTTTTTCCCTGAAATTTAATTACACAAACGTCGCTTGGATTCAACACTGCACGCAATAAGCAGCATAACGGATGACATGGGGTTCATAACACAATTTTGATGGTAGTTTATCATAGCGATTAAAATCCTCAGTGCCTTGCTCCCATGTCTCAAGCCAGTGGTGCTCACAGGATAAATCGCAGCAGTATTATCCTTGATGTTGGGGTGGCAATTTGATCAGTCATATCCGTTGATAGTAACTTTTTAGATTGGGGATTTTGGTTCACTTCCGCTGCTTATCGGCAGAATAAATCTCACATCTCCCGTATGCCAAGGTTACACTTAATCTCAAATCCTTTGGCTACTTTCAGCACAATTGTCTAAAATTCTCATGAAAACCGTTTTAATTGTTGAAGACGACCTGATTAATGCTCGCGTTTTTTCCAAAATTTTGACTAAGCGGGGTGGCTTGAATGTCAAACATACAGAAAATGTGGAAGAAGTCATCAAAATTGCCCACTCAGGAGAAGCAGACCTGATTTTAATGGATGTCTCCCTCTCGAGAAGCGTTTATCAAGGTCAGTCTGTTGATGGGATCAAAATTACCCAAATCTTGAAATCTCACCCAAAAACCGCCAACTTACCGGTAATTTTGGTAACAGCCCATGCCATGGAAGGCGATCGCGAGAATTTTCTGCACCAGAGCGGTGCTGATGGCTACATCTCTAAGCCAGTTGTGGATCATCAACAGTTTGTTGAACAAATTATGGCACTTCTCCCTACAGATATCCACTAATAAATGTTGATTCTATCAAAACATAGTGGGAACGTGAGAACCCCTACGCTAAAGCGTAGGGATGAAACGCAACTCAACAGGATTTATCCTGTGGTATCCTTAACAAAAAGGTTTTAACAGGTATTAACAAAGTATTTTTGTGCAGTTAAAATAAAAAAAAGCATCCACAAACATGGTGAAAAACCCGTTGATATGCTCCCATTCAATAGCCACACAGCTAAGTATGACATTAGACCCAGGTGAGTAGGGGAGCTTTGACACTTCCAAGACGAGTTGATTTATTTAAGTGATTAAGTAAATCATATCGTAAACTTTGGGTAGCAAGGCTTGGGCAGGGGTAGGAACATCAGTTTAGAATCCCCTGTGTTTCAACCAGGGGAGATGTCAATCTCAATCACGAATCAGCTACTAGGTAGTTAGTTTTCTTGTGGCTGTAGAGCCGCTTGAATCGGTGGTAATGCTAAGAATTTTTCAGCATCAGATAGTAATCTCTCACCCCAGAGATTTTTCTTCAGGAAATCTAAATCACCATAGCGCTGATCGATGCGGAGTGCTGCTTCTCCCATGGACAGGGCTGGTTCGCGTTGTCCTTGATTATACAGCGCCACTGCTAATGCTAATTGCGGTTCTGCCGCTTGTTTGTCTATTTTAACCGAAGCTCGCCATTGCTGTATCGCCGTTTCAATCTCCCCCTGTTCGTATTTGATTAAGCCAATATTATTAATCGCCGGCCAGAATTTTTGATTTTTAGATAGGGATTTATTGTACTGGTCGATCGCTTCTGGTAATCGACCTAACATATAGTAAGCATTCCCCAAATCAAACCATCCTTCTGCGCTTTCGGGTTTCAACTGCAAACCCTTTTGGTAATGTGTCGCTGCTGCTTGGTAATTTTGCTGTTGGAAATTAACCGAACCCAAAGCAAACAGAATGTCAGGATTTCGGGGATTAAGAGATTGGGCTTTTTCCAATGCTGCGATGGCCGGTTCAAAATTTCTCGATTGTAAATGTAAACTACCTAACAGAACCCAAACCTTATCATTATTAGCAGCCAGTTGAGTAGCCAATCTCGCCCGTGGTAAAGCCAAGTCAAACTGCCCAAACTGTCCGAGTTGAACTGCTTCTTGTGCTAAAGCCAACCCTTGTTGTTCTAATTTTTCCGCATCTAGCTGCAATGCATGAGGTATCAGTGCCTGTGCGTGAGCTGCCCTAGGCATACTCCACAAACTACAGATCACCAGAAGGGAAATTAACCGAATATGTTTAGGCACACTAACGCCTCCTAGCCGTAAATCAAGGAATCTTTCAGCTAGCTTAAACGATCTATGCTTGATCAGAAAGACAAACCGGACTTTCACAAGATATTATAGCGGATTTCAGTTAACATTCCCCGGCAGCGGGAGTGTTAATAGACCAGATCATCAACAGCCACAAAATTACTTACTTCAGCCGAAGACATAAACAAAGACTAAAATGTAATATAAAGAAAGATTAAGCAAATATCAGGGTAAATCCTAGTTGGGTTGTTTACCTGAGGGACAGATGTTGACAATTGTCTCAAAATATGATTGGAATTTTGACAATTAATCAGGTGATTAAGACTAAGTGATATTAGTAGGCTATTCTTATTTATGGTTACGCAAGTAGAAGTTCCCTTCCTGGGCAAAAAAGTTAAACACCCATTCCGCTGGGCAATTGGGTTAATAGCAGTGGGTTCTTTAGCAGTGGGTACAACTATTACCTATAATCTGATCAATCGAACTACTGAACAAGACATTACTCAATTAACTGTCCCTGTAGAAGCACAAAATGTGACTTTGCGAATTGCAGCCAGTGGTAAGGTAGTGCCAGTTCAAACTGTGAATATTAGTCCCAAAAACCCCGGTGTGCTGGCGCAATTATATGTAGAACAAGGCGATCGCGTCGAACAAGGGCAAATTCTGGCGCGGATGGATGTGGGTGATATCCCGGCGCAAATCCTGCAATACCGCGCTAATTTAGCCCAAGCACAGGCGCAGTTAGATCAAGCCCTTGCGGGGAGTCGTTCTCAGGAAATTGCCCAAGCCCAAGCCCGTTTAGCCCAAGCCCAGGCGCAGTTAAATCAAGCCCGTGCGGGGAATCGTTCTCAGGAAATTGCCCAAGCTCAAGCCCAGGTAGATTCAGCCCAAGCTCTAGTAAATCTTACACAATCACGGGTAACCAGATACGGCGAATTACTGAAGCAAGGGGCAATTGCTCAGGACCAATTGGAACAATATGTTACCGACCACCAAAGGGCAAAAGCAGCTTTAGCAGAAGCACAAAAACGCTTGTCACTATTGGAAAGTGGTAGCCGCAATGAAGAAATTGCGGTCAGGGAAGCCGCAGTCACCGAGGCTAAAGCCGCATTGGTTCTGCTAGAAAAGGGTAGTCGTCCGGAGGAAATTGCTCAACGTCAAGCCGCAGTCAAAGCAGCTGAAGCTCAAGTTAAGGCGGGAGAAGTGCGCTTACAAGATAGTGTGATTCGTGCGCCGTTCTCCGGTATTGTCACTCAGAAATACGCCAACGTCGGCGCTTTTGTCACTCCCACAACTTCGGCTTCTACTAGTGCATCGGCGACTTCTAGTTCTATTGTGGCGGTTGCACGGGGTTTAGAAGTACTCGCTCAAATCCCAGAGGTGGATCTTGGCAGAATTGAACAGGGACAGCAAGTAGAAATTGTGGCTGATGCTTATCCAGATCAAGTTTTCCAAGGTCATGTGCGCTTAATCGCTCCCGAAGCGGTGGTAGAACAAGGTGTAACATCTTTTCAGGTGCGGGTGGCGCTGGATACGGGTACAGAAAAACTGCGCTCTGGTTTAAATGTGGATTTGACTTTCTTGGGCGATCGCATTAGTGATGCTTTAGTCTTACCAACAGTAGCAATTGTTACCGAAAATGGTCAAACAGGGGTATTAGTAGCAGATGAGAAAAATCAACCCAGTTTCACTCAGGTGACCATCGGGGCGCAAATCGCTGACCAAACTCAAATTTTACAGGGAGTAAAACAAGGCGATCGCGTGTTTGTCAACCCACCACCAGACTACAACAAGAGGGGGAATAACCAATGAATTTCCTAGAAAGTATCCAAATGGCGGGTAAAACCCTACTGTCTAATAAGTTGCGTAGCGCCCTAACTATGCTGGGGATTGTCATCGGGAATGCTTCGGTAATTACCATGATGGGAATCGGCGAAGGTGGACAAAGGTTTATTAACCAAGGATTAGAATCTTTAGGACCTAATGTATTATTTGTAATCCCAGGTAATCGCGCCACTCAGCGCATATCTAGGGATGTCCCCAAAACTTTAGTTTATGAAGATGCAAAGGCGATCGCTAATCAAGTACCAACAGTAGCAGGAGTTGCAGGGGAGTTGAATAGTCGGGAGGTAGTCACATACCGTAACCAAAACACTAACGTCAATATCATTGGTACTACTCCCTCGTTTTTGACGGTTCGTGACTTTGAAACTGCGATGGGGCGATTTTTTACAGACCTAGATATGAGACGCAATAACCAAGTTGTGGTTCTAGGTGCGGAGTTAGCAGAAAGACTATTTGGGAATAGGAACCCCGTTGGTGAACAGTTGCGGATTAAAAATGCCAGTTTTCAAGTCATTGGGGTACTGGAAGGTAAAGGCTCAAATCTAGGTGTGAATTACGACGAAGCAGCGGTAATCCCACTCATGACTATGGCTAACAGAATTGTGGGGCGCACTTCTCCCTACGGATTAGAGTTAACTTATCTTGTGGTTTCGGCTAAAAATGCCGAGAGTGTGGATGCAGCTAAGTTTCAAATTACTAATTTACTGCGGTTGCGGCACAAAATTACTGGGGAGGATGATTTCACTATCAATACCCAAAAGGATGCTTTACAAATTGTCGGTCAAATTACCGGCGCATTAACTATTATGCTGGCTGCGATCGCTAGTATATCTTTATTTGTGGGTGGTATTGGCATTATGAATATTATGCTAGTTTCCGTCACCGAACGTACCCAAGAAATCGGACTGAGAAAGGCAATCGGTGCTACCCAACAAGATATTTTAGTTCAGTTTATGATTGAGTCTGTAATTGTTTCGGTTATGGGTGGTGTGGTTGGGACTGCAATCGGTGTCAGCAGTATTCTACTAGTAGCAGCAGTCACCCCCTTAGAAGCAGCAATTTCTCCGGGTGCAATTGCGACGGTTGTTCTTGTCTCCGGTGGTGTTGGTTTATTTTTTGGTGTAGTTCCGGCCCGTCGTGCGGCTCAACTTGACCCCATTGTGGCTTTAAGAAGTGCTTAATGTCTGTGATACCTTCCCTATTCCCTTCCTATACCCTGTTCCCTGTTCCCTTCCTATGAAAAATACTATCGCAATTACTCAAGCTCTTGGTGCTCATCCCCCAACTCCATCAGCAATTATTCGCCTAGAAAATATCTTTAAAATTTACGGGAGTGGAGAAACGGAAGTTAGAGCACTCAATCATGTGAATTTGACCATCAATGAGGGGGAATATTGCTCAATTATGGGTCCATCTGGTTCTGGTAAATCCACAGCTATGAATATTATTGGCTGTTTGGATCGCCCTACTACGGGACATTATTATTTAGATGGCCTGGATGTAGCAACCATGAATGATGGTGAGTTGGCAAAAATTCGGAATATCAAACTGGGGTTTGTGTTCCAACAGTTCCATTTATTACCCCAACTCACAGCATTAGAAAACGTCATGTTACCAATGGCATATGCTGGTGTCAACCCCAGGGAAAGAGGCGATCGCGCCAGGGAAGCATTAATCAAGGTTGGTTTAGAAAAACGCTTGAATAACAAACCCACTCAATTATCAGGGGGACAGCAGCAACGGGTGGCGATCGCCCGTGCTATTGTCAATCGTCCCGTTGTCTTGCTAGCTGATGAACCCACCGGTGCGCTGGATTCTCAAACTACCCAGGAAGTTTTAGATATTTTCACCGAATTAAATCGCAGTGGAATTACCGTGATTATGGTCACCCATGAGTCAGAGGTGGCGCGTCAAACCCAGCGGATTATTTGGTTTCGTGATGGCGCTGTGGTTCACAACCATTTGACCCCAGAGGATTTAACCGCAGTAACTATGTCTTAGATTCAGGATATACAGCAGTGTACAGGGGGAAGGGGCGATCGCCCAGATAAATCAACCGTCAAGTTTTGTTTTTTTAAAATCGACACAGTGTACCTCATTGTTACGCAAAGTGCTGTACATATATTGTATAAGAGAGAGTAAATATTAAGTAGGGTGTATTACGGCTGTGCAAAGATTTGGAAGTTTGAGAGATGAGAATTAACCCTTACGCCCCACATTTATCACAGGCAATTTTGACAACGAAAATAGAATATTTTACAATATAGTTGGACAACTTATTAAAAATGGGGAAAAACAATGACCATTATTACAATAGATGATGAACTAATTAATGAGATTGTCGCAGTTAGTCACTATGAAAATGCCCAGGAAGCAGTCATTAAAATACTATCCAATTACTTACAGCAACAAAAAAAAGAACTGCCTTTATTTGAGCGATTACGTTTTATAGATGATGAATCTGCCGAAGATGATATCGCCTCGTTATTTGAACGTGATAGAGACACAGGTAGGAACTTTGAAATATGACTTATCTAATTGACACTTGTATAATGTCTGAGTTTTTTAAAAAAGTTCCCAACCCCCAAGTTAGTCAATGGTTTAATCAACAATCAATTGAACAGCTATTTTTAAGTAGTGTTACCATCGCTGAAATAAAAAAAGGGATTTATAAAATCCAAAACTCACAGATGGAACGATATCAAAAACTAAAAATATGGCTGCAAAAAGTAGAAAGGGAATTTTCTTCTCAGATTTTACCGATAAATGATGAGATTTTAGATAGTTGGGCAAAATTTTCTGCAAATGCAGAATTGCAAGGTAAAAAGTTAGCTGTAATGGATAGTCTGATTGCCGCGACAGCGCATCATCATCAGTTGATTTTAGTTACCCGCAATGTTGATGATTTTCAAATGACACCAGTTAAAATCATCAATCCTTTTTGATTGAATTTTATCATTTTCATCAAGTTTATTAACCCATATAGCAATCCTAAATGATTTAAAGGAGGATAAAATTATTCCTCAGTTATCGCCAAGGCGCTATGAATAGTGGAATGATCAATATTTTCCCCAGCCATTAAGTCTGCTGCTTCTGCTAAAAGTTGTTGTTGTTCTGCTTGAATCACTTCTAAACGTTTAGAGATTTGAGCTAATCGCTGATGTTTATTGTTATCGAAAGTTTCAGAGTTTATAGGTAAATTTTTTACCGTATTATCTAATTTAGAATCTCTCACTGATTGAAAAGCAAAACCTGTAAATTTAGTCAAAGAAACAAAGCTAACTTTAATCACAGACCAAATTAATTTAACTGGAATTTGCAGTAAAGACCAACTAGCTGTTTCAATCAGGCGGACAATGACTTTAATAATGCTCCAAATCAAAGCGATCGCAAACAGCAAAATCACTATAGTGAGAATGGGGTGACTACCAGCCCAGCCCAACAGATGAAGAAACCGCAAAAATCCAGGGTGTTGAGTCAACCAATTATTTACAGAATCAGTCACAACAGTTTGCAATGCTGATGATGTAGTATTTTTGATTTGTTCAGCACTTTGCAAAGTTTCATCTACAGAATCTTTAACTTTTTGGAAAGTATTAATAACTGTATCAACTACTTCACCTGTCTGTTTACTTGCTGTTGCTTTTAAAGACTCACTAAACTGCTGTTTTGAATTAGCTATTGAGTCAACACCTTGGTTAAGCACATTTTTAGTTGCTTTCCAACGTTCTGCAATTTCTGGAGATAAATTTATTAGGTATTGGCGCGATCGCACCCGGACGATTTCCCCCGCTGCAAGGTCAGTCACTGGCTTTCCGTAGCCTCCACGTGCTGTTATATAAAAAAAAGCGAGAAAATTCTCGCTATAACCAACAGAAGAATATTATACCTCTTTTGGTAAGTCTTATGTTCTACCCGACTAAGTATTTTATACAGACACTAAAAGGGACGGGAATATAACCTTAGATCGTCAATGCGATCGCGCCATAGATTCACAATCAGGTCAACTACATCAAGGAATAAACTCACCATCAAGTCAACCAGTCCGGGGAATAAATTCCCCGTCTGAAAGCAAAAATCCTCTCAAGAGGATTGATGAAAATATTCAGACAATTTCTAATCGGTTTCAACCGATTTCCGCTATTAGCCCGGAAATTGATTTCCGGGCGGTTGGGGATGCACAGACGGCGTAGCCTGTTTGTTTTTATTTGATTGGTGTCCCCAGGGAGTGGGGACTGGAACCCCCAAAGCATGGTGTTTTTATCACCAGGTTTCCATTCGATTAATGTCCCCAGCGAGTGGGGACGTTACTTGTGAAAGACCGCCCTCGGTCTGCGAGTCGTTTCCATTCGATTAATGTCCCCAGCTAGTGGGGACCTCCAAAGGAACTTTATGTTTAACAAGATAGTCTTCAGTTTCCATTCGATTAATGTCCCCAGCTAGTGGGGACTTCTTTCGTGCACTTAAAGCCTTTAAGGAGGCATCATGGTTTCCATTCGATTAATGTCCCCAGCGAGTGGGGACCTTTCTGGGGTTTTGACCCACTGGAACTCGAGTTTATTTCGTTTCCATTCGATTAATGTCCCCAGCGAGTGGGGACACCCAAATGGGTCGCATTCTTATACGTTGCTCTCGGTTTCCATTCGATTAATGTCCCCAGCGAGTGGGGACCTTCTTGTTCCGATTTCGTTTGATAAGAACTTTTTGGGAGTTTCCATTCGATTAATGTCCCCAGCGAGTGGGGACGTGACGACAAAGTCTTTGGGGACGCGATCGCCAAAGTTTCCATTCGATTAATGTCCCCAGCGAGTGGGGACACCTACGGATTCCAAGGGAAACCCCAAAGCCGGGTTGTTTCCATTCGATTAATGTCCCCAGCGAGTGGGGACGGTTACCGTACCTACTAAGGCTCCTGTGGTTACCGTACCGTTTCCATTCGATTAATGTCCCCAGCGAGTGGGGACGTTCAAAAATGTTTAATCCTGACACCGTTAACGCTCACGTTTCCATTCGATTAATGTCCCCAGCGAGTGGGGACGAACTATCTACAAAGATGGGAAGCCCATATCGCCCGAAGTTTCCATTCGATTAATGTCCCCAGCGAGTGGGGACCAGTTTGCCCAACTCAACCCCCCCAAGGGGTTTTCATAGTTTCCATTCGATTAATGTCCCCAGCGAGTGGGGACAAACAGGTGTATTTAGGGTAGTCGTAGACGATGAGCCGGTAAGTTTCCATTCGATTAATGTCCCCAGCGAGTGGGGACGGATGATTTCAGATAGTATGAATGTTCCTTTCAAGATAGGTTTCCATTCGATTAATGTCCCCAGCGAGTGGGGACCCTTCCATTTTAAACACAGTCCCAGTAAGAAGTCTAGAGGCACTTTCCGAGGTTCAAGAAACTTAACGGCTGAAATGGCATTTAGCATAGTCATCAAACGGCTGAAACTCTTATACAGCAAGCGACCGAGGTTTGGAACGAGAAAATCATTATTTCAGCGATTTTGATTGAACCTCCGTGACCAGTCAACCGTCAACCGTCAACCGTCAACCGTCAACCGTCAACCGTCAACCGTCAACCGTCAACAGTCAACCCTTCAAAGTAAATCTGGGAAAAACTCAGTTCCCAACCCTTCCAGAGTAGATACCACCAGAGCGCGATCTAAAAAGTGATTACCGCGCTCACAGGATGTTTCCGCAATCAGCAAGCATCCATGACAAGCGGAACCATGTAAAAAACGCTCCTCTTGTTCATCATCAGGACGATGTTGGGCGCATACTGGGTCATTAGAACATAATCGCCCTTGCTCTAGTGCAACTTCTAAATGGTGTTCAATGCGTTTACCAACTTCTACCAGTCCCCCTAAAGTTCCTTCGGAGCCGGAGGAACCAGTATATAAAAGAATACCATAACCCCCTTCATTAGCATAGATGCGTTCACGGATAGAACTAGCAGCATAACCGCATTCTAGGGAGACAGACATAATTAATAGATGTGATAATGAATGCAGCATAATATAGGGTAAACCCGGAAAATTCACCTTGTCTTTTTCCTGGTCTATACCTTTGTTGGCGCACCAAATGTCAAACCCCCTAGACAGTTTACGTCCTCGTTTTTTCACTGATTCCCGTTGTAACCAAGCTTCTATAGCTTCTGTCCGAAAGGCAATAAATACACCCTCCCCTTTGTTCTCAATGGCTGGAACCCAACTAGGTTCAGTATCCAAGGCCGCACGCCTAACATTAATATCTAGTTCACCATCAATATCTGGCATTTCAGCCTCAAACCGTGTAAACCCTACCTGGGCGATCACTTCCCGTAAGCGATGTACTAAAACAATTCTTTCAATCAGGGGAGAAAAAGCAGGTGTTAAATCATCCAAACTGCGCGCAGTTGCATAAAAATTACCATCTGGTTTATCTTCCCCCACAACAGGACTAGAAAGTAGGGTTTCAATTTCTGCTTGTTTAATACTTTTATAGAGTTTTTCCACTCCACTTTGTCGCCTTTGGACCTCTTCCCATACGGCTTCATCGCTAAATTGTTCGATCGCCGCCTCTACTTTTTTCTTTTTGCGTTCTTTGTGAATATCGCTGAGACTTTCTGCATATTGTAAAAAATCTTCATACACTAAATTAACAGCGTTTTGTAAAGGTGCGTCCCGCTCAGGAAGGGAAATCACGCTTAGGACTTGGGAGAAATAGGCATTACTCGCCGACCTGACTAATAAACGATTGTATTCTGGTTGACCCGTAGATTCACGAATACAAGAAAGTTCTTGAGCAGAGGGGCCAATCCAGGGGCGGTGTCCCTGACATTTCCCCAATACTTTGCCATTGGGAATAGTAGCATTAGCCAGGGGGCGACGTTTTTTACAAGCTTCGCAGCGTACATAAATTTCGGCAAAGTCGTTACCAGAACCGGCTTCATCTAACCATAGTTGACCGCGACATTTTTTATCAGGGCCATCATGGACAAAAGCAGACCAATCAATATCACTGATATGTCCTTTAACGCAAGCTTGTACAAAGCGAACGGGGACAACTGGTACTTTCTTTTTTTGAGCATCGAGATATTTACCACCGGTTAAATCAGTCCAACGTAATAAAGGGCGGGTACGATAAATTTTTTTACCCTTGATGTTATTTCTGGGGTCTTCCCAAGTTTCCTTAACTTGAGCTAAACACCAAGCAGGGAAAATAAAAGCCTTAACTCCTGTACGGATATCCCAGGGGTTTTGTGCGTCTATTGGTGGTGCATAGAGTTGAATACTATTGACACCCAAGATTTCAGCAACTCTACTTGCTAATCGCGGCTCATAGATCAGTTTTTTGTCACCACGCCAATGATTTAACCCAGCGATGATTACAGAATGGTTGGGTAAATCTACCATGGAACCGGGGCCAAAGCTGGAAAGCATTTGACTTTGGCGTATTTCTCCTTCTGGGGGTCTTTTGTTGTCAGATTTACTCATGATTTTTATTCCTCTATTTTTTCAGGATTGATTACCCAGATGTTGACTGTTGGTTCAACATCGCGCAAACTCCGCTGGGCTTTAAATTTCTGAGCTGCTGAACTTTGTTTGTCTAGTTCGGGGTCGAGGGTGTCAAACAGCAGGGGGGGTGCTGCGCCTACTTCCCGTTGATATTGCAAGTTGGTTTTGTTATTGGCGATGGTTTCCCAACTATCGAGTAGGTCTTTAACTCGGCTTTCGACTTTTTCACCTTGTGCTTGTGCTTGACTAGGTTCGGTCTCTTGCATTTGTGCGCGTTGGGCTATGGTGTCAATGACAAACTGTAATTGATCACGATGTTGAGCAATGTCAAAAGCGCCCATTGGTGGGGTCATTTTGGGATGTCCCAAACGTGCTAAAGCGACGGTAATGGCTGCAATCCCTCGGTCAATGGCGCGGGGGGAAAAGGGGGTAACGCTGGTGGCTTCTACGGCTCGGTAAAATGTAGAATGCCAAGCAGCAAAACGTTCATAATGGGAGCGATCGCGGGGACGATGAATATTGAGTAAAGTTACTACTAACCCTGGTCGCTCCTCATCCCTTCCCACTCGACTGGTAGCTTGGATATATTCCGCAGCGGTTTTGGGTTGACCCAGAACTACCATTAAACCTAAGCGGGTAATATCTAAACCCACGGAAATCATATTAGTAGCTAAGACAACATCAACTTTATCCGCTTGGGTAAAGGTTGATTCCAGGTGTCGTTTAGTCTCTGCAACTTGGCTAGTATTGACGCGAGAAGTTAATTCTTCAATTTCATCAGCAATTTTACGGTCAGCAAATAAGCCAGTAGTTTCATTAATTCTCAACCGTTGACTGTAAGTCAACAGACGAGATTTAACTTCATCTTCGATAATCCGGCGACTTCCTCCCAACTCCCGCACAGAATTAAAGTAACCTAACAGGGTCATGTAGGGGTCGGCGGGGTTATGGGGGTTTTTCTTCCCTCCCAACTCTAACCAGTGCTTCTGGGCTGCGCTTAATAATGCCAAGTAAGTACGTAATAATACCACCTTTAAACTGCGTCCTTGGGCTGCAATACCTACATATATCCGGGGGTTTTTTACAGTTGGTGAAACAGTTTTAGCAAAAAATGAATCTCGTCTGTCTGGGCCTGGAGGGGGGAAGATATCAACCTCACTGCGACCAAATAAAGCTTGAATTTGTTGATGTGCGCGGCGGACTGTAGCGGTGGAAGCGACAATTTTAGGGCGAATCTTTTTCCCGTTGATTTCTTGGGTACACAAAGCATCAATGGCGGTTTCATATAGTCCTACCATTGTTCCCAAAGGACCGGAAATTAAATGTAATTCGTCTTGGATAATTAAATCTGGGGGTGGTAAATGACCACCTAGGGTTTTACCGCCCTTTGGTTGTGTCGGTCCATAAAATCCATCATCATCATAGCGGTCTACTTTGCCAAATAACGCCCCTGTTTCTCCCACCCAAGGTAAACTGGCGAATTTATCCACAGTGGAAATCATAAAACAAGGTAAGCGGCGATAGATTGGTTCATCCACAGCGACTATTGGTAAAGCTTGATTTCTGGAAAAGTGACAGCGCCGATTGGCACAAGATACACGCAGATTTGTAGGATGATCAGGGTTGGGGTATAATTGAAAAGAATTGCGGTTAAATTTAGTCCCACACCAAGGACAACTTTCTAAGGGAATTGGTGATGGTTTGCCATCGTCTTTTTGGAAATCAAGGGTTCTTTTTCTGGCACTATAATCATCAGTCTCGCCTTTTTTACCCATGCGGTTAGGGGTAGACCCCTGTCCTACCCAAAGTCCGATTTCAAAAGGCCAGGTTCCTAACTGTTGGGGGTTGTTTTGACGTTCTATTTCTAGGGCGCAAATCATCGCCGCAGCGCGTCCCAGTTGGTCAAGGGTTAAAAGCCGCAGGGTGTAACGCATGAGAACACTTAACCCAGCGGATTTGATACCGGGGTAACGTAGTCGCCTAAGAACTAGGGTAAAAGCTGCAAGTCCCAGGTAAGCTTCGGTTTTACCGCCACCGGTGGGGAAGAATAATAAATCAACTAATTCCCGATCGCCTGTTTCCGGGTCAGCTATTCCTGTTAGGTTCATCAATAAAAACCCTAGCTGGAAAGGTCGCCACTTAGGGGCTTCTACGGACTCTGGTGTAATATCTTTGCCGTGGGTGACCCGTTGACGGATGTATCTGGCAATGGTACGATTAGCAATAGAAAAAGCTGTGAATATTTCCGGGTCTTGTAAAGCTGTGATTCCAGCTTTAATGCGTTGATTGGCAACTTCTGCCCGGTCAAGTAATTTCTGGGCGACGGTTAAACGTTTTGCTGTGGTTAACCCCAGGCGATCGCTATCAGTGGGACATTGATGGCGTTGGTTTTCAATCCACCCAGCGTAAGCATCGCTCATGGGAGTGAGCATATTTTGCAATGCTTCCGGTGTAGATGCCTTAGCTAAGGCTTCCATCCCCAATTCTACCTTGTCCACAGGGCTGGCTATCACCTTTTCTACATCTGCCGTGGGTATCCAAGCAGTTTGAATATTATGACAATCCCCATCAGAATTAGTCAAGGAAATGGCAGAAACGTTATGACCCACAGCATACTCATAATCATCACGGTATTGCAAGTCTGCCACATTTTCATCCCAATCGTTGTCATCTCTTCCCCGTAAATTGGGACGGGGTACTAATGGCTCTGGGGTATTTATAATTAAGGTTGTTTGAAAGGTATAACTAATATCCCGTTGTTTATCTACAGTCACCAGACGATTATTGACTAAAAATACTGAAACTGAATAGGTTCCCTCTGGTATTAATTCTTGGTAACCTACATTGCGGATAGAAATAACCAGCTTTAAACCGTCACTGTCAGGTACAGAGTAAGTTATTTTGTCTTGGCCTGGGGGATGGTCTGGGAGTGGAATAGTCAGATAGGCTTGTTTGGGTATACGTTTCCAGCATCCCGATAGGTTTTGACCCGATAAATTTTGACCCGATAAATTTTGACCCGATTTGTCTGGGGGGGTCTGATCTATCTTATCTGGGGGTGAGAGAATATCTAGCTGTGTATATGAAGTTTCAACTTCTGGGTGATGGTCATCTTTAATGGGGAAGTAATCACCCCACTGTACTGTAATATTCAGTTGGCTGGCATTTTGAGGAACTAAGAAACTTAAACCCATAGATGATGGGAAAAAAGCTTTTTGAGCAAAGGGTTTTTCTGGTACGTTTTCATCTTCAGCGGTGCTACCACCTTCCATCAGGTCTAAATCCTCATTTACTGTATCATCTATCCGTTGTTCTAAGGGCGCACCACTGGGAACTAAAAAACCTGAAAGATACCATTTTGATGGTGCTTGATCAAGAATTTCTTCCTGGTGGTCTATATCTTCAGGAGTCGGACCAATAAGGTCAAGTTGTAAAGCGGTGATCAGCTGTGATCTAACTTGGTGAGATGTTGTATTATTTTCCATGTATTTTGTTTAATATTTGGTATCAATCCGACTCCGGTGGTTGAGCGAAGTCGAAACCACCATCGCCCCTAAAGTTCCCTTCGACTACGCTCAGGGAACATACCCACTCCGGTGGTTGAGCGAAGTCGAAACCACCATCGGCGTAGTCGAAACCACCATCGGCGTAGTCGAAACCACCATCGCCCCTAAAGTTCCCTTCGACTACGCTCAGGGAACATACCCACTCCGGTGGTTGAGCGAAGTCGAAACCACCATCGGCGTAGTCGAAACCACCATCGCCCCTAAAGTTCCCTTCGACTACGCTCAGGGAACATACCCACTCCGGTGGTTGAGCGAAGTCGAAACCACGATCGGCGTAGTCGAAACCACCATCGGCGAAGTCGAAACCACCATCGCCCTTAATGTTCCCTTCGACTACGCTCAGGGAACATACTACGCTCAGGGAACATACCCACTCCGGTGGTTGAGCGAAGTCGAAACCACCATCGGCGAAGTCGAAACCACCATCGGCGAAGTCGAAACCACCATCGGTCAAGTCGAAACCACCATCGGTCAAGTCGAAACCACCATCGGTCAAGTCGAAACCACAGATAAATTATTTTCATCAGGGAACAAGCTTAATGTTTCTGCAACGGGTTGGGTTTTTTTTTAGCAGTCTTTTTAGTCTTTCCTTGGGGTTTGGGTTTATCTACACCTTTACCCCCTAAGATTTCTAACTCATATTGATCGCCATTCAACCGAATTAACCTAGCCAATACCTCATCCCGCAAGTCATCAGGATAACGATAACGCCACGGCTTTTTACGCTTACTAGAATCCTCCTCATCCTCATAGTCTAGAATAAACTCATACTGGGGCTTTAAGTCAAACCACCCATAAGCAGCTATAACCGCCTTATCCATCGCCATATGTAACTCCCTAAGCTTAATAATCTCAGGGTCAAAATTATTCGGGTCATGGAACCGGTTGTAAGTCTTAGTTAACCCCTCATTGTTGCGTACCATTAACTCAGCACGATACTGGTAATATTCAGCCCCTATAGCTTCTAAATTGGGGTCATGTTCCCAGTTCTCAGGGAATGGAAAAGTTTCAAAACAATCTGAGGGAGTATAACGCAATCGTTCTTCTAGCGATGAACCAAAAAAGCGTCCCCATATCTCATGGATGTGAGATTGGATGACGGTAAAGGTTGAATATGTTTCATAGGGAAATATTACTAAAGCATGGGAATAAACATAGTTTGATGGCAAAAATGCAAAAGACATATAAGAAGTTGCACCACAATTAGTTACTAACACGCGGTTAAGAGGTGCGATCGCATTAAATAAAGCTCTTTGTTTTTCTGCATATTGCCACCAATTATTACGATAAACATCCCGATTTACTTTATCGCGCTGTGGCTTAACCTTAGTCTCCACGATCGCCATTAAATCAGGATAATTCCTAGCTTCCTGTTCACTCATATCGCCAAAATTAATCACATAACGGTGATAAGCATGGGTAGGACTAGAATTAACCTCTTCACCCCCAATATAAGGGAAAATACACTCTTGATTTTTAGCGTTAGACTCAATTAACCGGTACATCTCATCAATGGGTGTCGCGTTGGGGTTAGTATCATCAAAGGTAAAACCCATACCCAGAACATAGCTACCAATAAAACTTTTACCCGCATTAGCTAACAGGGTCTTAGGGTTATTATTACCCGGTGCTTTAAACAGAAAAGCAGAAATATGATTAACAGGTTTACCATCTAAAATTACCCCATCACCTGCCTGCAAATCAATTTCCGGTCTAATAGCAGAAATAGAAATTGTATCAACATCTCCATCAATCCTCTTCAGAGGATTTTCGCTTTCAGACGGGGAATTTATTCCCCGGTCTGGTTGAACCGAGCGCGAATCTATTCCCCCGTCCCGTTGAACCGATCGCATATTGACATCTTGATTAACCCGTCCATATTCCCCCTTAATCACATGAACAATGCTAACAACCACCGCCGCAACACCAGGCCATTTTAACCGTTTGGTGGCGTTGTAAATCGTCCCGCCGTTTTCACAGATGTATCTTAACCCTGTATAGCGGGTATCACCTTGAGAGATAGTGTTAGTGGCGATTAATCCAAAAGTCCCGTTTTTTCTCAGGAGGGTAAAAGCACGTCGGAAAAAGTGAGCCGCTAAATCTGCATTCCCGTGGGATTCCGGGTGAACCACCTTTAACCAATCTAAGTAACCGAGGGCGTTAGCGTTGATAGTTGTATTTTTCCCCGCAAACGGAGGATTACCCACGATCGCATCAAACCCAGGATTAGGACGGTTAAATACCTCTGGGAACTCTAATTCCCAGTTGAAGGGAATTACAGGTTTCTCTTGAGAGCGTAAACCTTGACTAATCTCCATTACCTCCGTATTGTTTTCTGGGTTTTGTCGCCATCGGAAATACTTTTGGAATAACTCATCTGTTTTTTCCTTCCTAGCTTTAGGTTTACCCGCACCAAAGAAAGCAGCGATCGCCATATCAGCCTTAACCCGACTATCAGTTAATAACTCCTCTGATGCTTGGTAACATTGCTGTTTAGATTGGTAATCCTCATCTCTTAGTCGGTATATTTCATCTCGGTTAAATCTAGACTTGGATAATTGTTGATTTAACAGCAACAAGTCCGGGTCATCATAGGTGCGATCGCCCTCCCAAGTAAACCGTTTAATCTGGTCTTGAGTTAAACCAACCAAGGAATCACCAGACTTAAGACAGTGGTCTAAAAAAGTTAGAGGATAATTATCTGCAAAGGTCACCAACCATATAGATATTTTGCCCAAAGTTACCGCAAAAGGATTTTTATCAACCCCATACAAACACCGTTCTGCAATTAATCGTCGAGCGCAAACTAAAGGTTCTTCATTAGAAGATACTGTGGTTGAACCAGGGTTTTTGTCCCAAGCTTCCACTAGCTTTTCAGCTAATTGGCGACAAGCTTCTACCAAAAAAGCACCGGAACCCATAGCAGGGTCACATACCTTTAAATCCAATATTTGCTCAGGAGTGGGGTTAGCTCCCAAAGACTCTAAAACCGGTCTAAGAGTTTCTTTAACTATTGATTCTGTGAGCGATCGCGGTGTGTAGTGGGAGCCACTATTACGCCGTTCTTCCCCAGGTTGCAAATATAGGGAACCAGGGGGTAATAAACTAGGGGTTTGGGGAGATATTTTTTGACCTAGAGATGTAATTACATCTTGTGCTGTTTGAGCTTGTTTTAACTCGGTTAATGATTTACCGGAAACCTCACACCCAGCAACCTCCTGTAAATATTTGCTCCGGTCTTTGGGGGATGTCTGCAAAATCTCTTCTACACTCACCACCACGGTTACAGAATGTTTTGCGCCATTGGGTTTACTCCACACACCAATAGAGGGGGATGTCGCTTGTTCAACTTCATAACCCATGACCCCTTCATAAACTGAGCCGATTTGTTCCACATCCAGAGCGCGATAGGATAGGCGATCGCCATCTAGTACTAGTAACTTATCTAGGATTCGATACACTACCCCATCAGACACCCGCGGCGGTTCAATCTGCGATGGTAAGTGAGAATTTAATAAGTGAGAATTTAATAAACTGCGACCTTCCAGAAATGGGTACTCATCGGGGTCAAACAGTTGTCCCGCTCGTGGTGGTAAATATAAATCACCATGACTACCCCCATCGTGAACCAGGCGAAATAAACTCAGTAACCACGCCCAAGCACCATAACGCTGATCCATTGTATCAGGGTAATTACCCGCATCTGTACGCAAGCGTTCATATAGTCCTGTAACTGAATAATTGCTGATATAAATCCTATCTTGGGGCATTAATCCCTCATCTTCTGCATATAACAGAAACACCAACCGCAGCAAGACTGTAATTAGTCCTCCGTAAATATATTGAGAATTATTTTTAGCAATGTCATCAAATAACCTGCCCTTAGCAGCTACATTCGCAGATTGGAACCCCCGCAACAAATCCCATAGAGCATCAAGTACCTGTGCCGATAACTTAGTAGAAACCTCATTTTGATACTTGCGGCTATTTTCCAACAAGGCTAGTAACCGGCGTTCCGTCGGTCCATTGAACACTCGCTGTTCTTCTAATAACATATGCATCGCACCTAAGATCAACCGTCCCGACACTTCGCACATAGCCTGTACAGGAAAGGTTAGGTATCCCGAAGATTCTCCCCTAGGCGCATAGACCAAGCGTAAATGACTACCATTACATAATATACCCACAGGTATATCTTGTTCTCGTAACAGTCGCTCAAACTTAGCTTGGGGGCTGGCTCGCCACCCTGTTGATGTGGTATCTTCCCTCACCCTATCTAAATCTATACCTGGTGAAATTACCTGGACTAACATCAGCCAACCCCTATGATCCGGGTCAGGGACACCATAGGTAGGTTTTAAAATTTCCCCATATTCCGGGAGGGATACCACCAAATCATCAGGACTGGGAACTAAATCCGTAGGTTCCCAACCTAAAATTTCTTGGGTAAAGTTAGCAAACTCAGCAATGAGCGGTG
The DNA here is from genome assembly GCF_029891675.1 of Anabaenopsis tanganyikae CS-531. Classification (NCBI taxonomy): domain Bacteria; kingdom Bacillati; phylum Cyanobacteriota; class Cyanophyceae; order Nostocales; family Nodulariaceae; genus Anabaenopsis; species Anabaenopsis tanganyikae. Next base: position 18,159 of record NZ_JANQDF010000089.1, on the reverse strand, counting down.
TAACTATGCTATTTAAACGCTGCTGTAACTCCACAACATTACGATTTACCGAAACTTGTAAATTATTTAATGCGATGGGGGAGACCACTAACCCCACTGGTTGTAAAAAGCCCAACCATTCTTTATGTTGTTGAATTTCTCTATCTTTCATCAAAGTTTACACCCCTCAACCGGAAACCGGCCATAAATAAATTAATCCCACCGGTTCAATGCGCATCGCTTTGACTTGGTAAGAAGCTTCAATACGTCCGGGTTCAGAATTAATTTCTTCAGCAAGTCCCTGGAGTCGTTTTTCCCAGTAGCGAAGGTCTGCTTCTAATTGCTGTTTTTCCTGCGCGGGAAATTCTGCATAGGGAATACTTAACTGAATAGCTTTTTTCTGTGTAATTTCTCCTTGATGTTCTTGAATGCGCTGCTGTTGTGCTTCTAAAATTTTCTTCATTTGCGCTGCTTCTGCTTGACCCCGTGCGGTTAACTTCTTCTGCGCTCTTTGGGCTAAATCTTCCCCCCGTCGTTCTAAATGGGGAATTAATGCGGCGATATCTTGGTCGGCATTTTTTTGTAATATCTGTTTAACTGTTTCTGGTACTTTTTGCAAGCGCGGCGCTACTAAGGAGGTTTCTAATAACTTCAATACGTCGTCTTTTTCCCCTTCTTTGAGGGGTTGTAATTTCTTCCTTCCCCTGGTTACCGGGTCAGACCATTCGGCCGCGACTGTAATTACTTCATCATGTAACCGTGATGCTCCCTCTCCATAAATTGATAAGCGTCCCAGAGCGATGATTTTAGTCATGGGGTCATCTGTGAGACACACACAAGCACGAGTTAATTCATCATGTAAAAATCCTTGGGATAAAAATCTACCTAACAATCGCTGAACTACCCGATGTTCTAGGTGGAGGTGTACAACTTCCCCATCTAAAGAACCAGGGTCGCGAAATACTACGGGACGGATGGGGGACTCCTTGCGCCATTCCCATGGTTTCTGTGCTTTTTGGCGTGGGGTTCTTAAAGTGTCTAAGGTATTAACCCATGTGGGGTCTGCGCTTTGGTCAAGTTCTGGGAGCTTCCAGCGTGCGGTTGCGGAGTCTTGAATTACTTCTGCTGGGTCTACAGCTGTGAGAGCTGTTGTACCTAGCATTTCTAATGAAGCAGAAATCGCCTGGCGGAAATGTTCGTCACTTAGTCCTAACCAATCCCGGGATTTTTTCAGCATCTCTTGTAGTTGGGATAATTGCTGGGTTAACTGTTCCCTGCGCTGTCGATTTGCTTCCAGTTCGGTGTTAGTTATTTGTGAGTTGGGTAAATCAGCTTTTTCTATAGCAGCAGTAATATTATTGAGTTGATGGTGGCGAATCCCAGTTTCTAGTAACTGGGATAGGTTTTTCTGTAGTACCGGTGAAAGGGTTCCTAGTTCTTGGTGAATGGTTTGGGTTTTTTTCACCAATACTTTTAATACTTGGTCCTCTGGGCGTTGAGCTAACACAAAGTAGTAACAGTTAACTACAGGCGCTCTCTGTAATTTTCTGTCAATCCGTCCGTTGCGCTGTTCCATTCTCGAAGGGTTCCAAGGTATATCAAAATGGAACAGATCCGCACAGTTGTTTTGCAGGTTTACCCCTTCCCGCGCTGCGTCGGTAGCAATGAGAATCCGCAGGGGATGATGGGCGGGGTCGGCGTTGAAGGCATTTTTGATTACATCCCGGCGATCTTCCCCAATAATCCCACCATGAAATACATCTAGCCGTTGTGTGTCTCTATGGGAGCCAGTAATGGCTGCTTCTAGTTGTTGTTTTAGGTAGTTTTTCGTGTCTATATATTCAGTAAATATAATGACTCTTCTATTTAGCCAAGGGGCGTTAGGTTGACCTAAGTTGGGGCACAGATGTTCTTTAATCCAAGCCTCTAATTTTTTTACCCGTGGGTCTGGTTCATATCTGGCTTGGTTGGCGATGTCGGTCATCTGCTCTAAAATTTCCCATTCCCGACTGCTTAACCCTATATTCACAGCGTTGGCGGTAGCTAATGTTACTTGGCTATCTTCCTCTGCTTGAATTTCTTCCTCTGGTAATTCCGCCCGTTCATCGTCTGCGCCGGGGGTTTCCCGCAGCAAGGGTAAGTTATCTATTTGACTTACATGGTGAGTAATTTTCTTTTCCATGGTTGGTGAGCGGAGTCGAACCACAGCCGCCCGATGGACTTTTAAAGTCCGTGCAAATGCTTCTATGGAAGATAGCAACCGCTTTTGTAGGGAAGTAATTACCAGCATGGCGGCATTTTGACTAGATTTAGATGCTGTTTTTAGTCTTTCTTCCCGCAGGTGGCGATATTCTTGCAGTAAGCGTGAGAGTTGCAATTCTGGGGCGTTTTCTGGGAGGTGATCAATAATAATAGGTATTACTCGCCGTTCGGGAAATTCTTCGCCAATTTCTCGCAGGTCTTGTTTTAATCTTCTGACCATGACTGTATCTAACAGTTGGCGATCGCGCACTGGTACGCCGCGACAAAATCTTTGAGGGTCAAGAATTTCTAACAATGCTGCAAAGCTGTTAGAATGTCCATTGTGAGGTGTAGCTGAGAGAAACAGTTTATGTTCAAATCTGGGGGCGATATCCCGGAGGGTTCTGGTTAGTTGGGAGTCTACAGCATATCTCGACCCACTCGCAGGGGCGGCGTTATGGGCTTCATCCAGAATCAACATTGACCCACCGCTGAAATCTCCTAACCAATCTCGCAAAGGTGCAGCATAGGTTTCATCTCGTAATAAAGCATGGGAAATAATAAAGCGGTTGTGAGTTGTCCAAGGGTTAATCCCATAGCCGCGTTCTTGACGACGACTAGCCATAAATTCCCGATCAAAAATTATCAAGGTTAACCCAAAGCGGCTTTCCATTTCTTGTTGCCATTGTCGCACCACTGAGGGCGGACAGGAAATCACCACCCGCCGGACTTTTTGCCGCATCAACATTTCCCGCAGAATTAACCCGGCTTCTATGGTTTTACCTAAACCCACATCATCCGCAATAAATAAACCCACTCTCGGCATTAATAAGGCTTTGCGCAGGGGTTCGAGTTGGTACGCTTTGACTTCAATACCCGCTCTATATGGTGCTTGAAAGAGTTTCGGATCTGTGGAGGTGACGCAATTCCAGCGCAGAGTATGGAGATAGGCAGAAAATAGCCCGGGACTATCAAAGCCCCGATGGGCTATAATTTCCCATGAGGTTTTACCTATGAGTTTGGCATCAATTTCTTTCTCCCACAGTACCTCTAGTTTTTCCCCTAGTGCATCATCTTCTAAACATGACAGGGAAACTAAAGTATTTTCTGCTGGGGTGGATGGAAATACCACATCCTCAATTAGGTATTGGCGCGATCGCACCCGGACAATTTCCCCCGCTGCAAGTTCAGTCACTGGCTTTCGGTAACCTCTATGTGCTGTTATACAAGAACAGCGAGAAAGTTCTCGCTATAACCAACAGAAGAATATTATACATCTTTTGGTAAATCTTATTTCTCTGTGGCTAAGTATTTTGTACGGACACTCAAGGGGATGGGGATGTAATCTTGGATGGTCAATGCGATCGCGCCATAGATTCACAATCAGGTCAACTACATCAAGGAATAGTTGAGGATTAGGTTAACCAGTGTGGGGGAATGAACCCACCATCGGTTCAACCAGTCCGGGGAATAAATTCCCCGTCTGAAAGCAAAAATCCTCTCAAGAGGATTGATGAAAATATTCAGGCAATTTCTAATCGGTTTGAACCGATTTCCGCTATTAGCCCGGAAATTGATTTCCGGGTGGGTGGGGATACACAGGCAGTGTTCAACCAATCCGGGGAATGAATTCCCCGTCTGAAAGCAAAAATCCTCTCAAGAGGATTGGTGAAAATATTCAACAGTCTACAACTCCGATAACTTCCGGTAGTTCCTGGGGATGGTTAATTAAAATATATGGTTCTTGTTTAGCTAAAGCTTCTGGAGAATTAAAACCCCAAGTCACCGCAATAACTTTAATATTGGCTTTTTTTGAAGCTTCTATATCCCTGGTTTCGTCCCCCACATAAATTACCGTTGTAGGGTTGAGTTTTTTCTGTTTTAATACATTATTAATTATAGTTGTCTTGCCAAAGATTGTCACCCCTGAATAAATAAACTCAAACAAGTGATTTAATTGGTTGTTGCTCAGAAATGCTGTGACGTTTTCTGGGGAATTAGATGTAATGATTCCCAGTCTATAACCTTGACTATGCAGTGCTAATAGAACTTCAGAAATACCCGGTATAGGTTTTAATTCGGGGATTTTTGCTTTTAATTCCCCCTTAACTTTTTTGAGAAGGAAGGGAATTTTCAACATAGAGACCCCAGAGTATTTAATAATTTCCCTAGAGGTAAAATTTCTCAGCCGGGCTAAATCCTCTGGAGTAATTTGGATATAACCAAACTCTCCAGCTAAACGATTGGCGATACTCACCAGAGCATCTACTGTATCCGCAATCGTACCATCAAAATCAAAAATAATTACTTTGTGGGTCATTCTTTAGGTGGGGATGCATCAAGATTAGCACGAGCATTTCTCCTGAACATTTCTGGCTTAATTCGCCGCAAGGCTGAAGCAGGAAAGCGTTTTTCCCACTCTTGGTGGGATATATTGGCTAATTCTACCAGAAGGGGGGCAACATTCCCAGAATAAGGCTGAAAATCAGCTACATCCGTCGTTTGCGCAAACCGCTGATTCCACGGACACACATCTTGGCAAATATCGCAACCCGCAACCCAGCCCTGTAAATTGGCTGATATGGTTTCTGGTAAGGTTTCGGAGCGATTTTCAATGGTATGATAGGCTATGCACCGATTGGCATCCACCACAAAGGGTTGGGTAATTGCACCTGTGGGACAGGCTTCTAAGCAACGAGTACAGCTACCACAGTGTTCTGTGTGTGGGCGATCGCTCTCTAGTTCTAGATTGGTCAATATCTCCCCTAAAAATACCCAAGATCCATATTCCCTAGTGATGACATTACCATTTTTACCAATCCAACCGATCCCCGCTCGTTGCGCCCAGAGTTTATCTTGTACAGGTCCTGTATCTGCATAATATCTGGCTTGAATAGTTGTGTCTAGTGATTGCAACCAAGTAGTCAAAGCTTTGAGCTTTTTATGCATCACCCGGTGATAGTCTCTACCCCAGCCATAACGAGATATTTTAGCATATTCTTCACCTCCAGGACGTTGATCTGGTGTGTAGTAGTTGAGAGCGACACATACAAGCGATCGCACTTCTGGCATAACTAAGGTAATATCTTGACGCTTGGGGTTATTCATCCATTCCATATCGGCGTGATAACCCAGATTTACCCATGTTTGTAACCTCTGGACGTTTGTATCATCTACCCCATTGACAGCAGTAATCCCCACCTTGTGAAATCCCAACTCTCTGGCTTTAGCTTTCACTACACTGCTGCTAGTTACAGAATATTGATCCATTTTCCTTTGTTCAACATTTCTTAATATACCTATATGTAAAAATTATTTGATTTTTGTTAAGAAATCGTGCAAGATGTCAATTAAGGTGTATTTTAAGCCTCCAGCTTGCCACCTGTGTACTTCCATTAACCAACTGTGGTAATATCATGACATTCACTTCTGATTCAGCTTCAACCAGTTTATCTAATGCTTTAAATCAGAGTAATCAGTCCGCTGATGCTGTTAACTCCACCACGGCTGTATTCCAAAGTCTGACCGCAGATGACCAGCTAGCAGTGCTATGGTATGTTTATACAGAAATGGGACGTTCCATTACACCTGCAGCCACTGGTGTAGCCCGTTTACAGTTAGCTGAGGGTCTGCTAAGTCAAATCAAGCAGATGTCCTATGCAGAGCAGTTAGATGTCATGCGTGACTTAGTTGCTCATAAAAATACCCCCATTTGCCGCTCCTACGGTATCCTCAGCAATAATACAAAGTTGGCTTTTTGGTACGAATTATCAGAATTAATGGTAAAACACTTGGTTGTACCCATGCCAGTTGGTTATCAATTATCCCGTGATGGTTTACAGGTACTTGAAGCAATCAAGGTATTAGATTTTGGTCAGCAAATATCTGTTTTGCGCAAGGTAGTAGCTGAGATGGGCGTTGACCCCTTCGCAGAATAATTTTACCTGATAATATTTGCTGATTTAAGGTAGAATATGGCAGCAGGTGAATGTAAGGTCGCCCTTACCAGAAAATCGGAATTTCTTGATGGCATCACTGAACCCACTATACTGGGTTATTTTGCCACTCTCAACGCCGGGTAATTTGACACAACCGCAGACCTATTCGCCGATGATGGCGTGATGTATCCGTCCCCAGAGCCTATTTTTTCGTAGCGGCGGTTTGTGCCAAGGAGCGCAGTAACAATCTCCGACCCAAATCAATATCTGACGGCGCACATTGCCAATCTGGGTGTGCCGTCATCAATAAACTATCTAAAGTTTCGTGATCAAACAGATGCCAAATAGGAGCGCCATTAATTTCACCTTCCACAGCATAACAGTTAGGACTGACACAGTGAATTGTCGAAGCACTGGCAATTCTATTTACTGTCATCTGTTCCCCTGGCTGTAAACAGCGAAACTGATGGATAGTCGGCTTCAACTCACTTATTGAAGAAACTACCAACCCAGGTATAGCTATTGTTACATTCTTGTCCCCATTCACTGACAGCCAATAATGACGACTAGGGTCTATACCTTGTAGCCAAGGCGATTCATCATCAAGGCGATACCGTGGGGACAAACAAAATAAAGCTGCCATAGATTTCGTCATAACTTGGTTTACTAGTGGTGATTTTCTACCGGCTTGACAATCCTGGGGGTTGTAGGGCTATGCCATAAGGTTTAGGCTTGCTACTGTATTCAGTATTTAGGAATTGGTAGTAATAAATCAAATAAAATTAGCAAAAATTATTAACTAACTTAATATTTATTTATATATAGTGCATGATGACGGACGGGAAATAGTCACAAAACCCACCCGATTACCTAGCTTCTTCTTCATGAGCAGAAACTGTTAACCCAGCAATCCATGGCGCAAAGCACTTACTGCGGCTTGGGTGCGGTCATCAGCACCTAGCTTACTCAAAATACTTCTGATATGACTTTTCACCGTCCCAATGCTAATATAGAGTCGTTGTGCAATGATAGGATTAGTACAACCCTCAACCATTAAGCGTAATACTTGTACTTCCCTGGTTGACAGGTTATAAGCTGGGGTATTGTTCTTCTGAACCTGAGAATCTGCAGGAGAAAAAATATTCTGCGCATCTGTGAGTAATTGGGTATTTGCTTGTGCTGCTCGTAAGACAATCCTGGCGATCGCCGGATCAATCCAACAATTGCCCTGATAAGTGTTCCGTAGCGCTACCAGTAAAGTATCAAAAGTAATATTCTTCATACAGTAAGAGTCAGCACCCGCAGCAAAAGCAGCCAGTACAGATTCTTGATGCTCATGAAGGGTGAGAATTAACACTTTTGTAGGTGAATATTTTGCAGGAGAGAGCGCTTTCAACTCTCGTGTCAGTTGAATACCATCCTTGTCTGGTAAACCAATATCGATAATTGCAATATCTGGTTGTACCTTTTTTAACATTTCCAGACCTGTCACCGCATTTGCAGCTTCTCCTACAACTTCAATTTCCGCCCTTTGTTCTAAAAGTCTCCTAATCCCCAGACGAGTCAGTTGATGATCTTCAATGATAGCAATCCGAATTTTATTCATAGTCTTAGGCAGCATAATATATTAATTTAACTTGAAAATAGATAGTAATGTGAAACTCTTTTGAGTAAATAATTTTGATATTCTTATGGTGTTCAGAAGATAATTATTTTTTTTGCTCAATGAAAAAAAATTTGATAGACTAACGGTCGAAATCATCCCCTGTAATTCCTATTGAAAATTAGGCTATGTTGAAACCGCCTCAAGAGTTTTCGGTACTGGGAATACCAGTTCATATTGTGAGCAATTATCCGGGCTGGCTGCTGGAATCCATACGACAAAGTAGAGGTGCTCATGTGGTGACCCTGAATGCAGAAATGACTATGCAGGCACGAAAGAATCAGACCCTGGCCCAAGCGATTAAAAATGCCGACCTAGTAATTCCAGATGGTGCGGGGGTAGTGCTGTATTTGCGGTGGCTTTTGTGGCAAAAAGTGCAACGTTTTCCGGGGATTGAACTAGCAGAAAACCTGCTGCAAGAACTGGGACAACAGCAACCAGATACAAAAATTTTTTTCTATGGTGGCGCTCCCCAAGTAGTTGTCAAAGCCAAGGAATTTTGGCAGCTAAAAATCCCCAGCTTAAACGTAGTAGGTACTCATTCTGGCTACCATACCTTAGAAGAAGAACAGCAATTAAAACAAACCCTCAGACAATTGCAGCCACAAGTAATTTTTGTAGGTTTGGGAGTCCCACGTCAAGAGTTATGGATTGCCCAAAATCGTGATTTGTGTCCCCAAGCAATTTGGATTGGTGTTGGTGGTAGCTTCGATATTTGGTCGGGGGGTAAAACTCGCGCTCCTGCTTGGTTGGCAAATAATAACTTAGAATGGCTATATCGCCTATATCAAGAACCTTGGCGTTGGCGGCGGATGTTGGCTTTGCCGGAATTTGCCGTGAAAGCTTTGATTTATCGAGTAACTGCAAGGGGTGGAATATAGGATTAAGCTAATTTTCCAGAGGAAGAAACGGTAACCTGAGACTTGCTAGATAGAGGGCGCAAAGGTTTCACTGGACTGGATGCTAGAGCTTGTAAACCATCTAAAGCCTGTAAACTATCTAAAACCGCATCTTTGATCACTGTTTCTTGCTCCTGACTGAGTAATAGCTGTAAGCACTGAATGACTTCTTGCTGTACCTTGCGATCAATTCCGTGATGAGCGATAATTTTAGTTATTTGCCGTATGGTAATTAAACGCTGCAATGGGTCTTCTACTGTTAAATTAACTAACAACTGATCAAGGTTGTTTTGCTGTTGTGTTCCATGGAAACTGAGGATTTGCCACATCAGTAAAACTAAAGTTAATAAGGTTGCTAAACCTTGGACAATGGCACCGGTCGCAATCCAAGAACTTTTAGAGTCAACCCAGATAGCAGCGGCCATGTATGTGCTAAAAGTGGCAATACCTCCACTACCTACCGCTAAGGCAAAACGAGAATTGGGACTATTTAATGACCGCCACAGCTGGGATAAGTGTAATTGCCAGTCCCATTTCTGCATTGAGTAAACTAATAACATTACCCCAACCCCAACTACAAGGGCTAAGAGCAGTTTCCAGTTCCACAACAGCATGGCCAGAACAATTGTCAGAAAGCCCAGAATACCCCCCGGACCGGAAAATACCTGGAAACTTAGTTGCTTGTAGCTGCTTGTTTTCAACTCTCCAGGTAAGCATTGCAGTATCTGTGTAATTACTTTAATAAAAAATGAAGCCTTTGCCATAGTCTTGATCTAGTGTATAAAAAATTGTCTAATATTAAGACGGCTATCAAAAAAATAGCACAGGACGCATAAAAATCATTTATGACGGTGGCCAGAGGTTTAAATTTACTGGCTGAGTGATCATTAAAATTGTAGTCTGTCTCGGTTCAATAGGCCAGCGATCCGATTATTACATAACTCTAATCAATACTTATGTTTCAACCACAGGGATTTGAGCAACGCTCCATAATGACCTCACTGGGTAAGATGGTTTATTATACTGCCACTAGCTCACCTTGGCAGAATGGAACTGCAACAGATGAGCAGGAAACTTTAGTTTTCTTACATGGCTTTGGTGGTGGTTCTTCTGCTTATGAGTGGTCAAAGGTTTATCCGGCTTTTGCGGCTGAGTATCGCATTCTAGCACCGGATTTAATCGGTTGGGGTAGGTCTGAGCATCCAGCCCGAAACTATATGATTGATGATTATCTGACGACGATTCGGGAGTTTTTACAGCAAACTTGTACAGGACCTGTGAGGGTGATCGCTTCTTCCCTGACTGCGGCTTTCACAATTCGAGTGGCGATCGCCCATCCCGATTTATTTCGGTCTTTAATTCTAGTGACACCGGCGGGACTCTCAGATTTTGGTCAAGACTACTCTCGCAGTATTTTTGCCCAGGTAGTTAGTGTTCCCATGATTGATCGCTTACTTTATAGCACTGGAATTGCTACAAGTGCGGGTATTCGCAACTTTTTAGAACAAAGGCAATTTGCCCAGTCTCATCGCATTTACGAGGAAATTGTCGAGGCTTATCTGGAATCTGCCCAACAACCAAATGCTGAATATGCAGCCTTGTCTTTTGTCCGTGGTGACTTATGTTTTGATTTGTCCCTTTATATTCAACAGTTGACGACTCCTACTGGGATTATTTGGGGGCAAAAATCCCAATTCACCGGACCTGAAATTGGTCGTCGTCTGGCGCATAAGAATCCCCAAGCTATCAGAGTATTTCAGCCCTTAGAAAATGTGGGATTAACGCCCCAGTTAGAAGTACCCGCGGTGACTATTGGATTAATTCGGCGGTTTTTCACTTTGTTGAATTAGTTCCTACAGCACCTAGCACCGAATCTGAAGTACAGATTGAATGATACAACTTTTGTGGGGTGGGCATCTTGTCCGCTTTTGTACCTACTCAGATGAAATGTGCTGTATTATCTCCCGCTAAAGCGGGAGATGTTCCCATTAATCTTTGACTCTGACATCGATCACTGTAGAATTAAAGTTATAGTTAAAACCTTCTAATTCAAAGGTTGTACCTATTTTAACTTTGCTATTACCTAATACTGGCCCAGTATCAGTAATTTGGGCTTTACCTTCTAGGGTTAAAAGCATATCTGTACTAAAGTTATTAGTTCTAGGATCTGGTAATTCTTTCACAGATCCATCTGGTTGGGAAACTGTCACGGTTCGCGGTAGTAGTTGCACGGATTTGATGCTAATCTGACCGTAGGGTTGATTCCGAATAATAACGTTAGTTTTACCCCCTTTGGTGAATCCGGCCTCAAATAAACGTTGAGGGTCGCGTACATTTAAACCGCGAACGGCTAAGTCAACTTCAATGGGTACGGTTTTGGTACCGATTTGGGCAACAGAACCCGTGGTTCCAGGAAAAATAAATATACCAACTATGACTAGTATTATTACTAGTGCAGCCCCTAAATCAAGTAAGTTGATTTTACCAAACAATCTTCCTTTGGAATCTAAAATAGTCATCAGAACTTTTCCTATGAGATCATTTATGAGGAGAATACTGAGAATTATACTAGCTACTAACCCTAGCTTTGTTTATAGGCTCAGGTGCAACTTATAGAGGGATAAGTTCGTCCTGTTATTTATTGCATTACAGTTAATGATCATGAATTGTCAAGCTTTTTTTGCTCACCATGGGTGGCTGCGTCGCTGGTTTTATCCCTTGATTGCCGTGGTTGTTGCCCTGAGTGTGTGCCTAAGTACACCCCTGCCGGGAAGGGCGTTTGATATCCGCTCTCTTCTGTTCCGGGGAATACAGGTAATTCAGATATCTAATATGTCTGATGCTCAGGAAGTGGATCTGGGTCGGCAGATGAATCAGCAGTTACGCAGTAGTAATATTCGCTTTAGCCGCAATTCTCAAATTAATCAATATGTGGAACAAATTGGCCGGCGTTTGGTAGCTAATAGCGATCGCCCTCAGCTTCCCTTCACCTTTCAAGTAGTTGAGGATAACACCATCAATGCCTTTGCTACTTTGGGTGGGTTTGTATATATCCATACAGGTTTAATCAAAGCCGCAGATAATGAAGGGCAATTAGCCAGTGTAATTGCTCATGAAATTGGTCACATTGGCGGTAGGCACTTAGTCAAACAGATGCGCCAAAGCACCATCGCTAGTGGTCTAGTTTCAGCCGCAGGTTTAGATCGTAATACCGCAGTGGGAATTGGTATAGAACTGGCACTCAAGCGTCCCCGCAGTCGTCAAGATGAATTTGATGCCGATAACCGAGGTTTACAAGCTCTGACAGCGGCTGGTTATGCCCCCTCGGCGATGGTTTCCTTTATGGAAAAGCTGATGCAAAGTGGCGGGTCTGTACCGACATTTTTAAGTACTCATCCCGGTACAGGCGATCGCATTAATGCCCTCCAAAGTTCTATTAATGCCCAACCTAGCAATCAGGGTGACGGATTAAATCATGCTGCTTATCGCGCCCAAATCCGCAGCATACTTTAGTAAAAATGTCAATGATCAACTAGGCTCGCTGCTTATGGCGGCGAGTGGCTATTTTAGCAGGTTCAACCATGACCACCCCTTCTGCTAAGGGTAGGCTGCGCAGAGAATTATTAAAAATGTTGACTTGATAAATTATGTTATTTGTAGTGTCTAATCCAGTCAACCAGCCACTCCGGGGATGATAAGCACCAGTATCTATATTGAGCCATCCCTGACCTTGTGCCAGTTGACCAGGGGCAACTCCTGGTAAAGTGAAGGTGATGGTATGACCGATGATAATCAGTTTATCAGTAAAGTAGGGCTGTTCAATGCTGTGAAATTGGTCGCGTATCCAGCAAAACTGCTCGGCTGTTTGTGCGGCTAAAGGTAGCTCCGGGTCAACCCCAGCATGAGTGAGCCAAATGTCCCCCAAATCCAGGTACAGGGGTAAAGATTCCAACCATTCCAAATGTTGTTTAGGAATACTACCTTTTTCGTAACTGGCTATAGTTGCTTGACCCCCACCATACAGCCATGCTTGCATTGCTGATGTAGAAATGTGATCACCGGTGACAATCTTGAAAAACATCTGTTCATGATTTCCCAGTAGACAACCATAATTATTTTCCTTGACAAAATTAACCACATGTGAGCTTTTCGGACCGCGGTCAACTAAGTCTCCTAGAAAATAAACTTGATCTTCTGATGTGGGGGCGATGAACTCCATTAATTTCATCAACCCATCGTAGTGTCCATGCACATCCCCAATAACAATTCGACGTTGGCTAGTTTCGATCATCGGCTCTGAATCTCTCAAGAGTTTGACTGAGTTGTCTGGTTTCCGCAAAGACTAATAAATAACATTTAATCAAGTATAGTTTAATCTTAGTTGAATTGCCGGCTTTGAAGTTAAAATGACTTATGGATAAACGCATCATTGGCTTGACTGGGGGTATTGCTACAGGCAAAACCATTGTTGCCAATTATTTGGCTACGGCTAAAAATATACCTATTTTTGATGCAGATATTTATGCTAGGGATGCTGTAGCTATAGGTTCGGACATTCTCCGGGCGATCGCAGGACGTTATGGCCAAGAAATTTTACTCCCAGATGGTAGCCTGAATCGAGAACAACTGGGTGCAATTATCTTTACCCAGTCAGATGAACGCCAGTGGGTAGAAAGTTTGATACATCCTTATGTGGTCCATCGCTTTCAGGAAGCCATGGCCAAATCAGCATCACCAACATTGGTGTTAGTTATCCCTTTGTTATTTGAAGCTCAGATGACTGATTTAGTCACAGAAATCTGGGTTGTGCGGTGTTCGGAATCACAGCAACTGCAAAGACTAATGCAGAGAAATAATTTAACTCCACAACAAGCCCAAACCCGCATTAATAGCCAGTTATCTCTAGAAGAAAAAGCAGCGCGTGCAAATGTGGTGTTAGATAACTCTTCCACCCCAGCATCTGTGTGCAAACAGGTGGATATTGCTTTGGCTATGACTACCACAAATAAGCTATAATGTGGGGCTGGAAAAATGACAATAATTTTAAACTTTTGTACTGGATATAAGAAACTACAATTAGGATAAGTTAATTATAGTCAGGAATGTGAAGTATGTATCAGAAAATCTTGGTAGCTGTGGATCAATCAGAAACGAGTCAATATGTCTTTGAACAAGGTGTATTTTTAGCAAAAGCGTCTGATGCGGAACTGATGTTGCTACACGTACTATCCCCATTAGAAGACCCCTATCTCAGCCCTGTATTTACACAACCAGATACCATATATCCATCTGTGCAAACCGCACCTATTGAAAGTTATATGCGAGAGTGGGAAGAACTAAAAAAACAGAGACTAGACTGGTTGCGATCGCTGAGTGATACAGCAACTAATGCCGGTGTAAAAGCAGGGTTTACCCAAAATCTCGGTGATGCTGGGAGGATAATTTGTGAAGTGGCTCGTAATTTGCCTGCTGACTTAATCATAGTTGGTCGTCGCGGTCGTACTGGCATCAGTGAGTTCTTGCTAGGGAGTGTCAGTAATTATGCACTACATCATGCTCCTTGCTCAATGTTGATTGTACAGGGACGTATTCCTAGTAACACAAAAATGCCAGAGACGGTATAGATACTGGCAAAAAGTTTCATGTCTTTTGCGTCTTAGCGTCAGACTGAAAAATGTGGTTGATTTACCTGACAATAGCTGTAAGTAAAGTCATTAGGGCTGCTGAGTTTGAATATAAAAGCCAAAATTACCAACCATGATCCATAACTCAGCAACCGCCAAAATTCCAGATTTCTTACGGACCGTTAGCTAAGACTTCTTCAAACCTCCACGGACATCAGTACAATTCCTGAAAGCTATACAGTCACTTTTCATCCACCAAGCATAAATAGGTATGTCACGCTCTGGTAAACTGCCAAAAGTATTTGGCTGGGAAATATTGATACTGATACCATTTAGCAAATCCACAACATAACCAAGGTGGGTTCCTAAATACATAACCTGATTCAGCCGTCCTGGAAAACAGTTAGTTAATATACTCGGCCGATAAAGGGAAAGTTGGATTTTTTCGGGACGGACGCTCACCACTACGGTTTGTGATAATTCAGTTGGTGTTTTTTCTGTGCGGTCAACCGTAATTTTCAGTCCCGTTGTGGTCTCAACTTGTATTGATGAGGAATCTACATAAATGATTTTACCAGTAAATAAATTATTATCCCCAATAAAATCAGCAACAAAGGGGGTTTGGGGATGTTCGTAAATTTCTTGTGGAGTACCAACTTGCTCAATTTTACCTTGATTCATGACGGCGATGCGATCGCTCAAAGACATAGCCTGTTGCCGATCTTGTGTCACCATGATCATGGTTAGTCCTAAATGTTTATGTAAATTCCACAGTTCCAACTGCATTTCCTGACGTAGCTTCAAGTCTAAAGCTCTCAAAGGTTCATCTAGCAGTAAAACAGTGGGGCGATTGACTATAGCTCTGGCTAAAGCTACCCGTTGCTGTTGAGCAGTAGAGAGTTGACCGGGAAAGCGCGATCGCAAATCTGCGATTTTGACCAGCATTAAAGCCTCTTGAACCCTGGTGGCGATTTCTGATTTGGGGATTTTTTTGTGAACACGCAATCCAAAAGCGACATTATCCCATACATTCATATGGTGAAACAAAGCATAGCTTTGAAAAACAGTATTTACGGGTCGGCGAGCAGCAGGGACATTAGTCATCTGGTGTCCCTGAATGAACACCTTACCAGCATCAGTCATCTCCAACCCAGCTATCAAGCGTAGTATAGTTGTCTTACCACAACCAGAAGCACCGATAATAGTTAAGAATTCTCCCCGTTTAATATCCAAATCGACCCCATTAACTGCTGGTTCCTGGTTAAAAAACTTGAACACATAACGCAGTTCAACGTCCAACGGCTGAGATTTTGTAATTTGATCATGATTGTGGGTGAGAGTTTGAGTCATAATCCCTGGTAGAATGCGCTGATTTGAGATTCCCGATGCCTTTAGGGCTGGGTTATCTGACAAGATGCTATGAAAAATAGCACTTATGTTATCTTTGCACTGATTGTTGTTACACCCAAGACAGAGACTTAAAAGCGGGTAGAAATAGAAAATGATAGTTTGACTCTCCGACTATTGTATAACCGTGGGGAGTGTCAAAGAACGGCATAGTTGAGGTGGTGTCTTGAGACTGGAGAGTGTTAATGTGTCAGTTAATGTAGACTATTGAAACTGGGTGTTATGACTTTATTGCAGCCATCCCGACTACCCCTAAAAAATAATACACGTACGGTTGGACGAGATTTTCAGCCCATATTTTTAATTGCATTCACCCTCTTAATGACAAGTATAATAGGTGTGCGGTTAGCACACTTGCAAATTGTTGAAGGAACAAACCATCGAACTAGAGCAGAAGCTAACCGGGTGCGGATCATTCCCAAACAACCAGTAAGGGGTAATATTTTTGACCGAAATGGCAAGGTTTTGGCTAGTACTCGTTATCCTCGTTCTGTATACTTGTGGCCAATGGCCCACAGAAAATCTGGTTGGTCTGTTGTGGGTTCACGTTTAGAGAAAATTCTGAATATCCCCCAGGAAGAAATAGAAAAAAAATTACAAGAGGCTGGACCCAACTCTTCTTCACTAATTCCCATTGCTCGTGACCTGAATGAAGCCCAACTAACTGCCCTCAAAGAGTATCACAGGGAACTCAAAGGCGTAGAAATACATACGGAAGCGGTTCGGTACTACCCCCATGGTCAGGAATTAGCCCATGTCCTGGGCTATACACGAGAATTAACTGCCGAACAGCTACAACGGAAGCGGGAGTTAGGCTATCGATTAGGAGATGTCATTGGTCAGATGGGGACTGAAAAGGTTTACGAAAATACTCTGCGGGGTGAATGGGGCGGTCAGCAAGTAGAAGTAGACCGGGCTGGTCGTCCGGTTCGAGTGTTGGGAGAAAAAGCAGCAAAGTCGGGTAGTGATTTAAATTTAACTATAGATTTAAATCTGCAAATAGCGGCAAACAAAGCTTTAGGCAAGTATAATGGTGCAGTTGTAGCACTTGATCCCAACAATGGCGAGGTGTTAGCCATGGTGTCTCGCCCCACCTTTGACCCCAATATCTTCTCTAAACAAAAACTTTCGCAAAAAGACTGGGAATCTGTCCAAGGTGCCAACCATCCTTTAGTGAATCGCGCTCTGAGTGCTTTTCCTCCCGCCAGTACCTTCAAAATTGTCACTACAGCCGCAGGATTGGAATCGGGGAAATTTTCTCCCAAAACCATACTCCAAACCTACGGTTCTTTAACTATTGGTGGGATCACATTTGGTGAATGGAACCACGCCGGATTCGGCCCTTTAGGTTTTGTGGGTGCAATGCAATGGAGTAGTGATACTTTCTTTTACCAAATTGCTCAAGCAGTGGGTGGACCCACTTTAATTGAATGGACTCGTAAATTTGGATTTGGTGAAAAAACTGGCTTTGATTTTGCTGCCGAAGAAACCAGGGGTTTAGTCCCAGATGACGACTGGAAACGCAAGCATCGAAATATGCCTTGGACTGTGGGGGATACGGTGAATATGTCAATCGGCCAAGGTGCTTTATTAAGTAGTCCTTTACAAGTTGCGGTCATGTTTGCAGTTCCGGCTAATGGTGGTTACCGAGTCCAGCCCCATTTACTCAAAGATAATCAACCAGCTGCAAACTGGCGAAAACTTATCAAAATGAAGCCGACAACCATTAAAATTCTCCATGATGGATTAAGGAAGGTGATTACTCACGGTACTGGTCAAGTTTTAAACAAGCCTACACTCCCTCCCGTCGCTGGTAAAACCGGTACAGCTGAAGCATGGCAAAATCGGGTGAAAAAAAATCACGCTTGGTTTGGTGCTTACGCTCCCGTAGATCAACCGGAAATCGTTATCGTTGCTTTTACTGAACATTCTGGCGGTGGTGGTGGTAGTCTTGCAGGTCCGATGGTTTTAGAAATTCTAGAAGACTACTTTAAACGCAAGTATCCTGATAAGTATTAAAACTGGGGGACTAAATAATCTTGGCTCGTAGTCAAGACTTGAGTCTTGACTACAATTTAATGAATTTATAGTCATTTATGTACATTTGTAGTATAATATAATTATGAATGTACGATCATTAAATGAATGAAACTATCTGATTATGCAAAAAAGGTAGGGATAAGTTATAGAACTGCGTGGCGTTGGTACAAATCCGGCGTAATCACAGGTTATGAATAACCTACAGGAACCATAATTATTAGTCTACGTGAAACTAACCAAAACCCTAACAAAGTTGTAGCTATCTACTGCCGTGTTTCTGATAATGGTTCAAAAGACAACTTAGAAAAACAAGCTGAAAGGTTAACCCAATATGCTTTAGTGCAAGGATTTATGGGTTAAGAACAGTA
>NZ_JANQDF010000088.1:0-13018 GCF_029891675.1 Anabaenopsis tanganyikae CS-531 | reverse complement strand
GACCATTGTCCGTATAAAATCTTCCTTGTCCACTTTCCTTCCTTGTCTTCGGTAGTCTTGCCTTCACAGATCATATTAAAAACCTACCCTTGTAAGGAAGGGGGTGGGGTCAAACAATAGTTGATACACTAATCATGACTTATCAAACATCCTCTTAGGTTGATTCACAATTAAGAGCGTTGAGAAGCTGAGACAGCAATTGACCAAACTTAACGAATTTCAGTACGATGATGTCCCTTCTCCACCCTGAAAATTTTGTACCAATGCCGTTTCAAACCATTGTTTTACTTGATGATATAAGGTGGGATGATTAGCCTTGAGTGCCAAAAGATAAGCTTTTTTAAAGATAATCTTGTGGGCAATCTCCGTTTGAGTTCCCATGGACTCAATGCTGATAATTGACCCTGCTATCTCCATTAACTCTAAATAATGCCGGAATTGCCGTGATTTCATTGGATTTATATTCCACATTTATCCGTACAACTAAACCATCTTATCAGTGAACTTTAATATCATAAATGCAATAACATTGTATATACACTGATGAAAGAAAAAGTATTGACAATTAGACTCTCAGCACGTAGAAAGCATAAATTAGCTTTATATGCAGTGCAACAAGATAAAACAATTACCGCTTTAATTGAAGAATGGATAGATCGTCTAAAACTTGACAGCGGGAAAGCGGGCTAAAGCCTGCATCGTCGTTTTCATCCCCTGGCTAAAGCCGAGGGGCTTTGAACCTACATCTTTGTAACAACAGCTAGCGTGCAAAATATTGAAATTACCGCCCAAAATTATGGATAATTCGCGTGAAACCTACCCTATTGTATCTCTTGCCCCTAATCCTCAGGACAATGGGCTGATATTGCGAACTGAGAAGTCAGGACTGGCGCTTTCGCCGGTTCAATCGAATTCACCAGAGAACCCCAGAATAGGCAGTGACTTTGACCGGGCTATGATGCAACGGTGTTTGGTACTGGCTGTCCGTGCTTTGGGACGGACTTCACCTAATCCTCTAGTGGGGGCGGTTGTTGTCAAAAATGGAAATATTGTTGGGGAAGGATTTCATCCCGGAGCAGGTCAGCCTCATGCAGAAGTTTTTGCCTTGAAAGCGGCGGGTTTTGGCGCGGACTCAACTCAAGAGAATCACGCTCGTGGTGCCACAGTTTACGTTAATCTGGAACCTTGTAATCATTACGGACGTACTCCCCCTTGTTCGGAGGCCTTAATCGCGGCTGGTGTGGCTAAAGTAGTTGTGGGTATAGTTGACCCCAATCCTTTGGTTGCTGGAGGAGGTATTGCTCGTTTACGTGCTGCAGGTGTACAGGTAGTTGTCGGGGTAGAAGCCGAAGCCTGTTATCAGATAAATGAAGCTTTTATCCATCGCATTTTATATAAACGACCTTTAGGGATTTTGAAATATGCCATGACTTTAGATGGTAAAATTGCTACTAGCTCTGGTCACAGTGCTTGGGTGACAAACCAAGATGCCCGTAGTCAAGTTCATCAACTACGGGCAGGTTGTGATGCCATAATTGTCGGTGGCAATACAGTCCGAAAAGATAATCCTTACTTAACCAGTCATCAAGTAGGATCCCATAATCCCCTGCGGGTGGTGATGAGTCGTCAGATCAACTTACCTCAAGATGCCCACCTGTGGGACACTGCTGACGCTAAAACTTTGGTGTTGACAGAGCCGGGAAGCTCGCCTGATTTCCAACATTTCTTACGCCAAAAAGGGGTTGAGGTTGTAGAGTTAGCATCCCTGACCCCACACCTTGTCATGAACCATTTATACGACCGCGGTTTTTGTAGCGTTTTATGGGAGTGTGGCGGTAGTTTGGCAGCCAGTGCGATCGCTCAAGGTGCGATACAAAAGATTCTGGCTTTTATTGCTCCTAAAATCATTGGTGGTAGTCATGCCCCCACACCTGTAGGTGACTTGGGTTTGACGATGATGAACACAGCTCTGAATTTAGAAAGGGTTAGTTGGCGGGTAGTCGGGTCTGATTGCCTAGTTGAAGGTTATTTACCGCAAAAAAACTCATAGTTAACAGTTCACAGTCAATAGTTAGGACTATTGACTGTGTCATTTGTGAGAATGTCAACTCTAACACTGTCGCTCATAAGCAATATCCCGTATCAGATTCAGCCGAGATTGGATGTAATCACTGAGGTAATCGGCTTCTTGGGGATCTAATAAAGCTTGCTTTGTAGTTTGTTTTACCAGCCATTGCACCAAGCTAGCATCGTCCATCTGCAATAAGATCCTGGTTTGAGAATTTTCTACCACAGACCAAAGCTGACGCAGAATTTTAGGAGTCATTAAGACCTCAAGTTTATCATTAGCTTAGCTTTCCTTAGATTACACAATTTAGTCCGCAGATTACGGCTCAATATACAAGCTGAGACAAGTATTATTAAAAACTTAATAGAAGGATTTATAACTTTATGAAGATTAATTATTCCTTGATGGAAAGATTTAACAAAAAGTTACTCAAACAGTGTTTTTATTATGCCATTTATGATGAATAGCTGTTGTCTCCAGTTTCTGGCTATTAGTTTATTATTAACCACTATAGCTGTTCTCTTCTAGGTGATGTATCTGAAATAGTTAATTGACTACAGATTTCTACAGATAAACACAGATGTTTTTCTCCCTGATGAAAGTGGGAAGACATATATAGCTAATTTGTGCAATTCTACTTGATTTTTAGAGATTTGCGAAGTATTTGGGTTCATTTGTTGATTCTTAAAAACCAAAAACCCCGGTGGTCAACCGGGGTGTTAGAGTCTGGAATATTTAACCAGGACTACCACAACTATAGCAGTTCCTACTTTTTTTACCTGCTAAATTCGAGCATCTTGGGGAGATTTATAGAGGATTTCGCCCAGATACGATGATAAAACCGACAGAATCAAGTCGAATCTGGGGCTGATGAATTCCCTCTAAAATGGCCGCACTCAATGCCATTTCTATTTTTAATTCTTCGGCCAGTGCTGAATCTTGGTTTTGCCGATTTAGTCGCAGTTGTAATTGCTGTACTTTTTTGTTTAATTTCTGCTTGGCGACTGGAGCAGATTGTTGGTATAATTTTATGAATTTACGATGCTGTAGCAATAATTCTCGAGAACGATGACGCGCTTCATAACAAAAATCCTTCCACTGGCTAGGCTCGACAAAAGTATCAATCACTCCTAAGCGTTCTTTTGCCAAATTATAATCCCGAGATTGATCATTTTTCCTATCTTTGTAAGGTCGTTGTAGGATATTTAAGAGTGATTGATCTTCAACCATACTGATGGAATGATTGCGACCATCTATAAAGATAGTTTCTAACAATGGGGGAAATAAAGCATCAACACGCCGTTTCAAAGTTTCGTATTGGTAATTATCGAGTTTGTTGGTTGTTAAAACCTGCTTGACAGCTTCTAAATTTGCTTCGACTACATAATTACATCGGAAGCCAAACCATTCCTTACCTGCTGTAGCATTCCAAGATTCATCCGTGCGCCATAGAGCAAAGGCTTTACCTCTATCATCCCAGTTTATATAGCTGACGAGTGCTTCTACTAATCCTTCCCCCGTCCGAAATAGTTTAATACCTGAATTCTGGTTGGCTACCCGGCGATTGTAACTACCAAATTGTTCTGTATTATGATTAGCGAAGTAAGTTTTCAACTCGTCTAGAGACACCAAAGTGCGAGTTGTCGGTTGATAACGCTTAATTTCTGCGGAATTGGGATTATTAACTAACTTGAATCCTAATGCATCACACATCCAGCCTTCAATTGCTTGTTTAATCCCTAGATGATTAGCATCGTAATCATCTAGGTCTTGAAAATACTTGCAAGTATTTTCATCGAGAATATCAATTTCATCGAGAGCAGTCTGCTCGCTAATTTTCAAGGTTTCGGCGGTGATTTGTTGCTGAATCTGGTCAATCATGGCTAATAATCCCGCAGCACTTGATTTGAACAAAGCTGTTTCTAATTCTGGGAGTTTCTCATCTACGTAAAATTGTAGACTGGCTATTGATTGACCAAAAACACCAAACCCATTTTTCAGAAGTTGATACCAAGCATTGTGTTGACTTTCTTCCAAGTATGGCCCAATCAATGCAAAAGATTGAACTCCAATTTTGCTGCCAATGCGGTCAAATCTGCCAATTCTTTGCTCTAATTGATTAGGTGACCAAGGCATGTCAAAGTGAATGAAGCAGTCGGCAAATTGCAGGTTAAGTCCTTCTTCCCCAGAGCGATCGCACACTAAAATAAAACAGTCGGGGTTATTCTGGAATCGAGTTAAATTTTGGGCAACTTTTTCTCGTGGTTCACCAAATTGATAGCTGGCGACTGTTTGTGCACCAAAGCTATGAGATAAACGTTGGACAATTTGTCGGCAGGATTGTACAAAACTGGTAAATACAACGATTTTTGGTAAAACATCCCCAGGCATGGGGCGGCGAATTCTGTGCTGTATCCTGGTGATTAATTCTGCCTTGTTTCTGCGAACACTGCTGGGGATTTTGAAGTGTGTAGCTAGCTGATTGAGTAGCACGGTGTTTAAATTTTCTGTGCGTTCTCCTTCATCTAGAGGTTGACGCAGAATTTTTAAACAGGATTGTAAAATTTCTTCTTCGCCTGGGAATTTAGGGGTTGTAGTTAAGATGCGAAGATCATTTTCTGGAAACTCTGGGATAAGTTGAGGTGGGGTTTTACCTGTTAGGCGTGTGGTAACTACCTGTTCTAAAATCCCTAACCAAGTACCAGAAGCTAGGAATAACAATAGAAAAATTCGTTGATATTGCTGCTCGTGAGGGGCGACGGTACGCCATTGTTCCATCAGTTGGTGAATATCAAGGGATCGCTCGTCTAAATCATATTCTTCTTTTGGTGTCACATCCCGATCAAATATGACATCTTCCACCGCAGCGCGACGATTACGAAGTATACGACGATGCAGCCGATAGGTTTCGCTAACGTGGGTACGAATAGCTCGGATAATTTCATCTTTCTGAGCAGATTGAGCTTTTAAGCAATTTTCTAAATTGTTTAAAAGGTTGATGACATACTCATCCTCAGCCAACAGATTTCGTAGTTCCTGGAGGTGAGTTGTGAGAACATCGACATTATTTGCACCTCCTGTCAAGCCGAGGAGAACTCTACCAATTTCCCGACAATTTTGTACCCTGGCGCGAAAACCTGGTAAATCATTGAGTTTATAGGTAATTGGGTCAAGCAGGTGCAGCATGGCGAGAAAATTCTGCTCGTGGTTAAGCACAGGAGTAGCAGATAATAACAGCAAGCGATCGCTTTTATGAGCCAGATTTTTACAAGACTCAAAACGCTGACGCATGGCTGCATCCCTAGAAGTAGCCATAGCTGCAATATGGTGGGCTTCATCGAGAATTAAGCAGCCGATATTGGCTTTCTGGTTGATTCTATGGATATCTTCAACCGCCAGCACCACCACCCGTTTGCCAAAATGAGAGATGTAAAATTTATGTTCTAACTCAGTCTGCCATTGTGGGAGCAAATATTGGGGAACCAGTACCACTGCACCTTTTTTTGGTTCATCCAGAAGAAATTGACGGAGAATAGCACCGGCTTCGATAGTTTTTCCGAGTCCCACCTCATCTGCGAGTAAATAGCGTTGAATTGGGTCTTCCAGTACCCGGCGAACAACTTCGACTTGGTGGGGATAAAGTTCAATGTTGGCTGAAATCAGCCCTCTCATTCCATGGCTAACAGCCCGTTGCTGAATCAAAGATTTAACAAAAGTTAATCTTCTGTCATGAAAGTAGGGTGTTTCATGCCCTTTCATTGCCAGAGTTTCAATAGGGTCTGTAATGGGGATATTACAACGGACATAAATTTCTTGTTCCGTGGCAATTGTAGTTTTCTTGTCGGGTAAATCAATTTGATACATTTCTGTATCTTCATCCCAGTTACAAATTCGGCCAATTAACCATGTATCCTGGGTTGGTAAGCTAATGTAGCATCGAGTTTGAGGCTGAAGCCTAACTTGAGATAGAGAATCTAAAGGTAAAGTTTTTTGGAGGCGTTGACCTCCTGAGCAGAAATACTCAACCATCACATTAGGTTGAGATATCTCAGTCACTTTTCCTACTCCCAAATAGTTTTGTTGGGACTGCACCAATGAACCAACCTCAATCATATTTCCCGTTATCTGAAGATCCTAAGAAGCAATAGCAGCTCTCCACAGTAGCTTGATCAGCCAAATCTGGCAACTGAGAAAATTTTCTCTGGGATTTGTAGCTAGAAAGCCTTGTGCAACTGATTGATACTGATGGTCTGAGGCTATGATGAAGTCAGGAGAAAATCAGAGCAGGATGGTAAAGATAGTTGTCTTAATTAACACTCTTATGTCACTGTTACTACTCTACATAGCTTGGCGAGTGTGGAAACTAAAGCAGTGGATAGAGAGCATAGCTGATCAACTGAACGCCTATGAACAAAATACTCATGCATTACTGTATCAAGCACCTGAAAATATTGATATCACCCAGCAAAAAATTTATAGCCTGCGCCAGAGAAACCAAAAGCTACAGTTACAAATTCAACAGGTACGTCAAATTATCAGTCTGTTATTGTTATTAAAGGGATTCTGGGGTCGTTCTTTTGGCGGCATAGGGTTAAGATTAAGCAACAAAACCAAGATTTTCCACTGATATCCTGTCAGGTTCAATAAATTAGATAAAATCCTTTGAACTGACCACGGTAAAAATCACAGCTAAGAAGGAGAGAAATAATCAGATGTCTGATAACCGTTCTGGACTATTTATTGGCGGTTTCATGCTCGGAGCTACTATTGGGGCTTTAACTGGGTTGCTAGTAGCCCCGCGCACAGGGCGTGAAACCCGGAAAATTTTGCAAAAATCTGCTAATGCTATCCCAGACTTAGCAGAAGATTTATCAACAAGTGTACAAATCCAAGCAGATCGTCTTTCTGCCAGCGCCATGAGAAATTGGGATGATACCCTGGAGAAACTACAAGAGGCGATCGCGGCTGGTGTAGATGCGAGTCAACGCGAAAGCCAAATCCTGAAGCAGCAACAAGCTCAAAAAGACTAACATTCTGTTTTCCCGCAATTGTAAAGCTTATATATGGCATCACCGTGATTGATCCCTTATTTTGGTTGGGACTGTCTTTATTATTAGTCGCCACCAGTTTGACTGCTGTTTTAGTAGCGGCCATACCGGCGTTGCAGGAGTTAGCACGTGCTGCGCGTAGTGCAGAAAAGTTGTTTGATACTCTCTCACGGGAGTTACCACCTACCTTAATTGCCATCCGCAAAACTGGTATGGAACTCACAGATTTAACCGGCGATATCGGCGAAGGTGTACAAAGCGCGGGTAAAGTTGTGAAGCAAGTTGACCAAAGCCTCGACATTGCCAGAAAACAGGTTAAAAATGTGCAAATTGGCACTCGTAGCCTGGTTGTAGGTGTGAAAACTGCTTGGAAGAGTTTTACACGCCCAAAACCAACCAGACGAGTTGAACGACTAGCAATTACTGAACAAGCACCGCAAACCTTGAGACAACGTGAAGCCATCAAGCATAGAGACTAGGGAGTAGGGGGGAAAAGGAACTTCTCAATCCCAGCCCCCAGTCTCTAATTTCCATTTTCAAAACTGAGCTTTGCTTAAATACCTTAGATTAGAGTAAAGTAAACAAGTGTAAAGAAGTATTAGTTTTCCCATACTCTTTTAAAACAACTTGTTCACTTCTACTGTCTATATTTGTATAAGAACGTCCATGCAGTCTTGTTTTTGGCGAAGAACTCTGGTATGTATTGCTGCATTTTTTCTAGCTGGGTCTATGTGGGTGATGCACTCGCCTCCGGCGCTAGCTTATGATAATCCTGACTTATTACCCAACTACCAAACTCCAGTTATAGATTTAGCTAAATCTCTCACAGATATCCAAGAAGCAGAACTGGTGACAGATTTAGAAAAATTTGAAGGTGAAACAGGGTGGAAATTGCGAGTATTAACCCAGTATGACCGCACCCCTGGTCGCGCAGTAATTAATTATTGGAATTTGGATGATAAAAGTATTTTGCTAGTTGCTGATTCTCGTGGCGGTAACATTCTCAGCTTTAGCGTGGGGGATGAGGTTTATGAACTTCTACCGCGGACTTTTTGGATAGAATTGCAAACGCGCTTTGGAAACTTGTATTTTGTGAGAGAAGAAGGCGAAGACCAAGCCATTTTACAAGCCTTAAATTCAGTTAAGGGCTGTTTAGTCAAGGGTGGTTGCTCGGTGGTTCCTGGACTCCCTAGAGAACAATGGATACTGACACTGATTACCTCTGTAGTGGGGGGGATAGTTTGTGGATTTGCAGCTCACCCCCAAAAAAAAGGACAGATTATTGCTTGGCAATGGGCTTTAATTTTTTCACCTTTGTGGGGAATTTTGTTTATTGCCTTTGGTATTGGACCAGTAGTGACTCGGACGAGCGATTGGTTACCTTTAGTTCGTAATATTTCTGGTTTTCTCATTGGGGCTTTAGTGGCTTACCTGTCTCCTGGTTTCACTCGCTCTTCTAATGCTGAGTCGTAAATTTATGGGTGCTGAGTAAAAATCAAAATACTCAGCACTTAAGGTTCTACTCTTGGGCGACGGCGTCGTGGTGTTTCTGGTTGTTTCTTGCGCAAACGGCGACTGACTTCATTAAAGAAATCCCTGCGGACATAAGGATAGTCATTCACCCACAAGTCATGACTGGGAATGTATACATCGCTGAACTCTTGAATACTGCTCAAATCAGAACTGTTGGACATGACAATCATTTCGGCGATTTGACCACGAGCAATAACTTTGTGTGCATTCCGCAGTGGCGCTTGTAACTCTACGGCAAATCCTGTATTATCACCGATTTCTAGGTTAATTCTTTTTTCTCGATTTTCAACAATTACTAATTCACCTTTATTGTTTACGGTTTCTTGTTTACCCATCAATTGGTCTGTAATCCACCAATCGATGATTCGACCCCGAAAAAAGCCGCTGTACTTATAACGGCGGCATTTTGCATTGCGGATACTGGCCTGAAATACTGGATACCACAGCCAAAAAAAAGCACCCATTACCCCAACTAAAAATGTAATGGGGCCAAATTCTAGCCTTAACAGGACTTCCCCTAGGAGAATTAGAGCCATGGCTATGACAGAAATTAACAGTCGCTGCAAAAAATTGGCAAATTTACCCGCGTAGTACTGGTACTGAGAGCCAGTAGCAATCAGGGGGATGAGTTGTTCAAATTTTTTCCGAGTCAGTGGGACTAACATAATTGCTGAGTTTGAAGGTTAGAGGATTTTTTCTAATCCATACACTAACGACTTTAGCTGGGAGACTTTGCGAATTGCTAACAGCACTCCTGGCATATAACAGGAGCGATCGCTTGTATCATGTCTCAATGTATAAATTTGACCAGGTGCGCCAAAAATCACTTCTTGATGGGCTATGAGTCCCGGCAGACGTACACTATGAATTCTAATTCCTTCTTGGGCTAAACTACCTCTAGCCCCCGGTAATTTTTCCGTCTCTTCTACAATAGCACTGTTAAAAGGTTTACCGATTTCTCCTAGTAACTGTGCTGTTTGAATTGCGGTACCACTGGGAGCATCAGCTTTTTGGTTATGGTGGAGTTCAATAATTTCTACATGGTCGAAATATTGGGAAGCTGTGACTGCGGCTTGTTGTAACAATACCATGCCAATGGAAAAGTTAGGAATAATCAGACAACCAGTACTAGCCTTTTCGGCAAAGTCGGCTAAGTCGTTGATTTGTTCTGGACTTAAGCCCGTAGTACCAACCACTGGACGAATACCATAGGCGATCGCACTGCGAATATTGTCATACACTCCATCAGGATGGGTAAAGTCTACCATCACCCCTGGAGGAGATTGTCTATCACCAGCTACATAACCTAGCATGGCTTCTAATTGGTTGGTAATGGGGACTTCCAAAGGTTCGCTTAAACCTACCAATTCACCAGCATCTTGGTCTTGATGTTCTGGACTGGTGTCAATTGCAGCCACTAAGTTTAAGTCTGGCGCTTGTGCCACTGCCTTAATGACTTCGCGGCCCATTTTGCCCGCCGCACCGTTTACAATAACTGGAATAGGAGCTTGATTAGTCATGTTTAGAGAAATACTTTAATAAGGCAATTGTAGAGAATTTTTACGGTAAACTTCCATAGTTCCGGTTATAAGGTCAATTAAAATACCAATTTGACTACCAGACACATTAGTCCTCCTAAAACACCTAAGTCTATTTTGGCATTTCCGTTGCCAGTCAGGGGTATTTAGGTGACAAGTGCTATGAAAATGATTATCATTTGATTATGAGTATACCAATGATTACCGTTGTTGCGGGGCCGGCTGGTTGTGGCAAAACTACTTGGATTTGTCAACAGCTAGGTAATACACTTTGTGCTGAAAACGCCATTTATTTTAGTCCTGGAAGTGGGAATGTCCCCATTGACCAAGTACGCCTAAGTGCTGAATTTCCAGAGGTGAAAGTTTTTACTGATGGACAAGAAGTAGAATTTCTCAACCAGCTAGCAGGCGCACAGAAGATTTATATAGAAATAGGATTTTACTTAGAACTAGGAGCAATTAACCAAATTATCGGCAATGTACCATACCAGTCTGTAGCAATCTTACCATCACACCTGAAAGATTCGGAATATCACATCTGGGGAGAAAAAATTGTCAAAGGGCTAGATGTTGAAACCAGTATTGCCGAAAATCAGATTTGGCGATCGCCTACCAATGGTGAAATTATCGACGAGGATAGTTTGAATGAGTTTTGGTATGAACTATCTCAGGGTGCTTATGGTAAAGTCAGCCGTGCTAAGGGAATTTTTGACGTTGCTGATGGTAGAGCGCTATACGCGGATTTTGTGGCGGGTGTAGGGATAACAGATTTTTTAGAATTAGACTTACCACGCCACTTAGAAGGTAGGCCGCGGCGATTTAGTGGCTTAGAAATTTGGGGACAAAACTTGGACGATCCCGCCATGAGAGAAACATTACAAGATTGCTATTTGTCAGACGCAGCGATCGCACAATACCAAGAACAAGTAAAACAGATACTAGTTGAGGAGAGTATACAGTGAAAATAGCCGTTATGTCATGTATTCATGGCAATTCTCAAGCCTTAGATAGCGTCTTATTAGACATAGACCAGCAAAAAGCTGATAAAATGTTTTGTTTAGGCGATTTAGTCGGATATGGGCCTGATCCCAACGGGGTAGTTACACAAATTCGTTCTCTAGATATTCCCACCTGCGTCGGCTGTTGGGATGAAGACATAGTAGAAGGCTTGAATGCTTGTGATTGTAGTTATCCTTCCTTATTAGCTGAGAAACGGGGAAAAATTGCTCACGAGTGGACAAACAAAGAAATACATCCAGAACACCGGCAATTTTTCGCCCAATTACCCCACAGTTTACGTGAGGAAAATTTAGCTTTCGTTCATGGTAGCCCCCACAGTAACCACGAGTACCTGTTACCAGAACTTGACGCGTTTTCCGCCTTAGAGCGAGTAATGTCCACAGATGCTGATGTACTTTTTTGTGGACATACCCATGTACCTTATGTCCGTGATTTAGATGCAAGTAGTTTACAAATTCGTGTCCAAGGACAGGAAAAAAAAGCGAAAAAAATAAGCTTTACCACCTCTTTGAAAAGGATTATTAATGTTGGTTCTGTAGGGGAACCGCGACATGGTCGCCCCAATGCAACTTATGTAATTTACGACACAAATACACAAGATGTGAGTTTGCGGGAAGTACCTTATGACTATCAGAAAACCTGTGCTGCAATTATTGAAAAGGGTTTACCAAAAATATTTGCTTGGCGTTTAGCCCGGGGGTTGGAATTTGCGGAAAGGGCTGATGACCCGACTCATGTTTGTACTCGTTGAAATCTAAAATCCAAAATTTGTATGACTAAGTGGGCAATTTTAAGCGGAATTGAAGGTAATTTGGTGGCCTATGAGGCCGTAATGGCTGATATTAAGCGTCAAGCTAATGTCGAAGCGTTGTATATTTTAGGTGATTTAGTGGGGGCCAGTCGCGAAACTGAACAGTTAATCAAACGGGTGCTGAACCCCCGGCGCGGAGAACCAGAACCACTGATTTGTAAAGGTTGGTGGGAAGAACAATGTTTGATTCTGCATGGACTGGGAGGAAGTGGGGAACCTACACAATTGATGGGGAAATATGGGGGAGAAACAGTTAAATTGCTCTGGGAATGCGTTTCCCGTCCTATGGCACAATGGTTAATGACCTTAGACTTTGGTTTCTTTGAACTGGATTCTTTGTTAATTCACGGTACAACGGTAGCAGTTGACGAGGAACTTACCCCAAACACTTCCCCAATTCAAATCCTAGACCGCTTGTCACGAATGCAAGCCAATAATTTGTTTTGTGGTCGTTCTGGTTTGGCTTTTCAATATCAGCTACAAGCAGGGTCAATTACCACGGGAGTCACAACTCTAGATAGTCCCGCTTCTCCCCAAACTGTGCAAATCTCGGCGCGTCAAGTTGTCGGGGTGGGTAATGTTGGCAAACAGCCAGGGGAGGCAATTTATACTCTCTATCATCCAGGGACTAATCATGTAGAGTTTAGAACAGTCCGCTATGGACTGAGTAAGGGTTTTCAGTACCCGTCGGATGTCAAAGCTAAAATAGCTAACTGATTAAGATCTCTTGTCGGCGCACCTTGGATCAAAAGTGCTGAGTAAGGATATAAAGAATAGACAATTCCAGTGTGGCTGACATTGACACTCCAAAATGGTTCAGTACCAAAAGCTCGGAATTCTTTATTCTGGGGGGTTGAATTCCTGGGAATGAGATATATAGCAACCGCCAAGGTAATTTAAGCATAAACTATAAGTAGTCCCTTTTCATGTGAAGCGATCGCTTGCTACAGGTATATGCCCAAGCCGTACAGTTACGACCTTCGTCAAAAAGTAATCCAAG